>JAAERC010001172.1 GCA_024230695.1 Candidatus Zixiibacteriota bacterium | reverse complement strand
TCTTTACAGGCTTTGTTTAACTCCGGCCTTTTATCCAGAAGATTCTGCCGAAATAACTGATATTTTTCTCCGTTCCATATCTTTTCGATATCATCTTCAAAAATATTGCCAAAAATCGATCGTGCCGATGTATCCCGGCAACAGGCAACACAATCCCCCGAATGGGTAACAGCCATCTGGGTCCACGGATAAGGACATAAACGATACTTTTTCTTTTTTTCTTCATCTCCCAACTCCAGATGACCGCAGAAATTATGAAAAACGCGGGTCCTGAATTTTACTCGAGATGGAATATCTGAACTAAATAGATTTTTCATTTTCGCCAATGACTCTGTTGGATCAACACCGGCGAAGGTCGTGATATCATTTATCTCAAGATTTACATTTTCATTTTCTCTGGCTTTATTTATTAGATACCGAAGATTCTCAAGCAGTTTATCATAATTATCTTTTTTGCTTCGAATCGTCTCAAATATATTTTTATCCGAGGAAAAATCTATCGAGGCCCGAAATGGTCCGGCTTCGGTCAATATATCTGCTTTTTCGGGATTGATCAAACTTCCGTTAGATGCGAATATTGAAAACAGTCTATCTTTTGCGGCCAGCTCAATAAACTTAGTAAAATTCTTATTGATGAATGGTTCACCATCAAGAGTAAAATTGATATTATTATTCCCCGGCTTGACTACCCGACGTTTCTTCAAAAATAATTTAAAATTCTCAATTGTTAATTGTCCATGTGGCCGACATGCCGCATGATCGGGATCAGACTGTGGGCAAAAATCACATTTAAAATTACAGACATTAGTAGATTCGATGGTGTATTGATAAGGCGGATACGACAACACTGTTGCCTTTTTTATTTTATACGCCCAAACAAGTTTAAAAATGTGTGTAAGTTTATTCATTAGCTAAGCTAATATTATTATTCATAATTCACAGCGGTTCCGCTGGCCGAAACCATCAGCATCCCACCTCGTCCACCGGCGCTGATCGTTTCATAATCGAGATCGACACCAACAATAGCATTAGCACCCAATTCCTGTGCCTGTTCGCTCATTTCTTTTATGGCAATATCTTTGGCTTCCCGTAGTTCTTTTTCATACGCCCCAGAACGACCGCCAACAATATCGGTGATACTGGCGAAAATATCTTTAAATATATTCGCC
>JAAERC010001171.1 GCA_024230695.1 Candidatus Zixiibacteriota bacterium | reverse complement strand
TATAGCTCTTGGAACTACGGAGGATTACGGGATAGTGGGAGATAGAGTATTAGAAATAGTTGTTTTCTTGATGTCAAAAATCAAGGATCAACAAGGTCGACTTGACGATCTCGAAGAGATCGCGACTTACTTAAAAGGTCAGGGATTTACTGAGAACGAAATAAGTTCGGCATATTCCTGGTTCCTTGATCATCTTCAAAATGATAATGAATTTTTGTATAATTCGACAATAAATGCAAATGCGACCAGAATATTATCTGCTCAAGAAAGGCAGTTATTTTCTTCTGAGGCAGTCGGTTATCTCCTACAGTTGCGTCATTTGGGACTACTGAATGACCAGCAGTTTGAGATGGTTCTGGAGCGGGGTTCGATGATTTGGACCTCATCTATTAATCTGGATCAGGTGAAAATGCTGATTGAAACGATTCTTTTCTCTGAATCTCGAGCAATCGAGTCAGTTGGAGAGATACCGCATTTGATTACGGATGAAGCAGAAACAGTAAATTGATAGTTTTTTTAGACTATCAGTAATTCCTGTATGTCTTTAAAAAATAAAAAAATCATAGTTGGCTTAACGGGTGGCATTGCCGCCTATAAAACGCCTGTCCTCATCAGGTTACTGAAACAGGCCGGTGCCGAAGTACGTACCATAATGACACTATCGGCAACCAAATTTATAACCCCTCTGACTATTGAGACTGTTTCACAAAATCCGGTAGCCTGTGAGATGTTTCCTGACCGATACGCCTCGACTCATCATATTGATTTGGCCGAATGGGCAGATTTGTTTGTTGTTGCTCCAGCCACGGCCAATTGTATTGGGAAAATCGCTTCCGGTATCTGTGATGACCTTCTTTCAACAGTAATTTGTGCCACAAAGGCACCAATTATGTTTGCCCCGGCAATGAATAACCAGATGTATGTAAATGCGATTACGCAAAACAATATAGAGTATCTAAAATCACTTGATTATTTGTTTGTTGGACCGGGGATAGGCGAATTGGCCTGCGAAACAACCGGGGTTGGCCGGATGCTTGAGCCAAATGAGATATTTGCGGAAATTGATAATTACTTTAGAAAAAAAAAAGTAAAAAAACGAACAAAATAGATTTACCCCTAAAAAATAAAAATGTGATTGTGACTGCGGGCCCATGCCGCGAAGCTATTGACCCAGTCCGATATATTTCCAACCGTTCATCGGGCAAGATGGGTTACGCTTTGGCTGAATCGGCCCGTCGGGCTGGCGCCAATGTTACTCTTGTCTCTGGTCCGGTTGACCTAAATATTGATAATGATATTGATCTGGTAAAAGTTGAATCGACCCAGCAAATGTTCAACGCGGTCAAAAAGCATTTTAAGGCCGCGCATTATCTGATTATGGCGGCGGCCCCAGCTGATTTTAAGGCCAAAAAAGTATCGACTCAAAAAATCAAAAAAGAAAAATCAAATAAAAATGCCCAACCCCTTGAATTATCTCCCACCATTGATATATTGAGTAACTTAGGCAAAATTAAAAAACCGAATCAGAAACTGATAGGATTTGCGCTTGAAACTGAAAACGGTGTCAAAAATGCAAAGGCGAAACTGAAGGCAAAAAAGTTAGATTTGATAGTATTAAATACAACCGAAAAAGAATCACCATTTGATAATGATAGCAATGAAGTGATTTTAATAAATAAGCAGGGACGACAGGTTCCATTGCCACGGATGGACAAAAGAGAACTGGCCGACGAACTGATTAAAAGAATTGCGAAGGTGAAATAGTTGATTGATTGGAAAAACCAAACGGACAATAATACTGCGATACTTCTTAAAAGAGCGGCCGATTGTCAGATCGAATTAGGAACCAAAGATATTGTGGTCAACCGTGAGAATATTAACCGAAAAAAATCAGAACTGACAAAGCGATGGATGACGCTGAAGAAAAATATTAAAGAACCGGAAATGCCGGAAAATATTCAAAAACTTGAAAAGATAGAAATACCAGATAAATTAGAAAAGAGTATAGAAATCACAAAATATAGATCACTAACGGGGCATAATAAGGCTATCTGCAATTGTCAGAACTGTTCACTGGGAGCAACGCGCACTAAATTTGTATATGGTGTTGGTAATCCGAAAGCTGATGTGATGTTTGTTGGCGAGGCTCCGGGTCGTGATGAGGATCTTTCAGGCGAACCATTTGTCGGACGGGCCGGGAAATTACTGGATAAAATCCTCGAGGCGATTCAGTTTTCTCGTGATAATCAAGTTTATATAGCCAATATTCTAAAATGCCGACCGCCGAATAATCGTGACCCGCAACCGGATGAGATGAAAACCTGTATGCCGTACCTTCGGGAACAGATTCGTATTCTCAAGCCGAAAATAATCTGTGCTCTGGGACGAGTCGCGGCGCAGGCTCTCTTAGATACCACCACACCGCTTGGGAAACTTCGCGGGAGTTGGCACGAGTTTGAAAACACACCGTTTATTGTGACCTATCATCCGGCGGCTTTACTTCGTTTTCAGAAGTACAAAAAAGATTGCTGGGAAGATATAAAAATGTTAAAAGCCAAATATGATACATTGGTTCAGGAGTAATTGTGGCTGTCAGAACCGGTAAAAATAGAGAAGCCAATCGATATGAACCGCCACAATCGGTGGATGCCGAACAGGCGGTCCTTGGTTCGGTTCTCAAGGATGCGGAAGCACTTAATGAAATAATTGATTATTTTAATAGTGAAGATTATTTCTACTTCCCAAAACATCGGATGATCTTCCGTGCCATTCTTGTCCTTTATGAAAAATCTGAACCATGTGATATTACTACTGTCGCCGAAGAATTAACTCGTATGGACCAACTCGAAAAGGTTGGCGGACGGTTATACCTCGTTGACCTGATTGATGGTATCGCCAGTACAGCCAATGTTAAATCGTATGCTGATATTGTTATTGAAAAATCTGTTTTACGAAACCTGATTAACATCTCAAATAATATAACTCAAAGCTGTTATGACCAGGATGATGAAGTAGGGAATCTTCTCGATACTGCCGAACAGAAAATATTTACTATTGCCGAAAGCCGATTAAGAAAAGGTTTCACTCGTGTCTCTGAACTTCTGCCACAATCCTTTGAGCAGTTGGAAGATTACCAGAATACCAAGGGTGGTCTGGTCGGTGTCCCCACCGGATTTAGTGAACTTGATAAAATAACTGCCGGACTTCATAATAGTAACTTTGTTGTTGTTGCCGGGCGCCCCTCGATGGGTAAAACGGCTTTTGCGTTAAACATCGCCGAATATGTTGCGCTTGAGGAAAAAAAATCTGTAGGTGTTTTCTCGATTGAAATGTCTCAGGAACAATTGGTGATGAGGCTTCTTTGTGGGCGAGCTCGACTTAGCCAGCATATGCTTCGAACCGGAAAACTTAGAGATTCTGAATGGGTTAAACTGACTCATGCCAGTGGACCGCTTTCAGAAGCAGACATTTTTATTGATGACTCAGCGTTTCTTTCGACACTTGAGATGCGGGCGAAGGCTCGTCGCTTGAAATCGCGACATAATATTGATCTATTGATAATTGATTATATCCAGATGATGACCAGTCCGGGGCGAGTTGATAACCGCCAACAGGAAATGGCGATGATCTCACGTTCGAT
>JAAERC010001170.1 GCA_024230695.1 Candidatus Zixiibacteriota bacterium | reverse complement strand
TTTGTATCATTGGCAAGCAGAATATTTCTACCGGCTGATCGGCCAACATTGGTGACAAAGATCCTGCCGACTCAACTTGCTTTCCCGGGACAAACCGGCTTACCGATTTTTAAAGGTGAGTTCCTTTATGAAAGTCTTTATCCTTTGGGAGATCTGGTATTATCAGGATTAAATGGCCAGGTATATAAGCACACCACAAATGGGTTAGTACCATCAGATAGCAATCAAATATTTTCAGATATCTATATTCAGATCGATGGCCAGACCGTAAGTTGCCTGTCAGATTTTACCTCAGAAAATCTTACACTTTCATTAGAGACTGGATATGATATTGTGAGGGGACAAAACCCTGAAATAACCCTACTATGTGATATTCAAGATCAGGCGGAATCAGGGAATTATGTGATCCTGTTTTCCGATTCGACATTTTTGAGTTTATTAGATAAGAACTTGGCGACTATAATGTATCCAAGACTGGACAATCAATCATATCCAATAAGTTCAACCGAAATTTCATTGACCGTAGCAAGTCTGGAAACCTCATTTACGAATTATCCAAATCCATTTAATCCGGCTCTTGGTCAATATACAACTATTGGATTTG
>JAAERC010001169.1 GCA_024230695.1 Candidatus Zixiibacteriota bacterium | reverse complement strand
TTTAAGGTAATGCCAATTTCCTCGTCTTGAAAACTAACAATATCCTGGACTGAACCACCCTCGCTGAATCGATTGATTGTTTGGATCGGTATAATAGTGGTGACCTCGATTTCAGCCTCATAATTATTCAAAGTAGTAATTCGCGGGTTGGATAACAGTTTTGAATTTCCTTGCTTACTGAGGAAATTGATCATAGCACTGGTTTCCTCAATTGACAATATGCCCCATTGCCAACCGCCATCGGGTAATTGCATCTGTGCCAACGCCTCGGATCCTGATTGAGTTGTAGTTGATGATTCCGATGAGGTAGTCAGGCCATGAACTCTGGCGCCAACACTTGTGGGAAGTGAGAATCCGATATTTTTTTCATTATCAACACTGGTCTCTATCATTTTTACTTCAATAGCGAGTTGAGGTTGAGGAAGATCAATTTCATTTATTATATTTTCTACTTTGCCAATAATATCTGGAAAATCTGCAATCAGAATTTGAGTTGGAATGGCCGTATTGGAATTTGAATTAGAGCCTTCAGTTGCTTCAATAATTTTTAGCTTGCCTTTTTGTGATAACACATCTTCGATAGCTTTTATAATCGCCGAGGGGGGGAGATATTTGAGAGTAAATACTTTTGTTTTCAATTCCCCGGGGACATCTAATTCTATTGATTTAACCACAATAATATCGCCTGAATAAAAATAGTTATATCCGTTAGAAGATAAGATCGCGTCGAGCGCATCACCAAGACTAACATTTTCGAGCTGTAAAGATATCTCATTTGAGATATCAGATGACTGCACAATATTTAGGTTATAACGCTGGGCCACCATTGTTAGAATTGTTGAAATAGATACTTCTTCAAACTGCAGGGATATTTTCTTATCCAGATCAATGGGGCCGCCTAAAAGCAGGATGGGGGAGAAAAGTAAAAGCGTTAAGTATAGAAATATTTTAGGTCTCATGATTTATCCTTGTTTATATGTAATGAAAAAATATCTGAA
>JAAERC010001168.1 GCA_024230695.1 Candidatus Zixiibacteriota bacterium | reverse complement strand
CAGATTTCCAATTATCATATCATAGACAACCGCATGGGTCAATTCATGATGCAAAACATGCCGAAGATCCTCAAATGAACCGGTTACCGGAATGGCTATCCTGTTTTTGGCTGATTCAGTAAAACCACCTGTTCCCTCGCTGATCATCCCGGAAATAATATTTGTCTGTAAAAAATCGTTATGGGATGAATAAAGAAAAACAGGAATTCGCTTATGGACTTTGTAATTTAATTCATCTGAAATAACTACATATGATGATTCCAGGACAGTAGCTGAAAATTTGGCAGTTTCATATTGGACATCATAAAAATAAATATCAAAATATCTGGTCTGTATATATTGCCAGTCAAATTGATCATATTGAACTTTATTTTTGCCAAAGTAGGTTGTTTGTCCAATAGCCGATCCGGCGATTGCCAAAATAACAAATAGCAATATTAGTTTTTTACTCATAATCTGATTTTATCCGACTAAAAATTATAAATTATTCCTTTTCCCTCTTTATATCGGCACCAAGCGATAAAAGTTTCTCCTCCAAGCGATAATAAGCTCGGTCTATATGATATATCCTTAATAATTCACTGGTCCCTTTGGCGGCCAAGCAGGCGACAGCTAATCCGGCCCCGGCCCTGATATCAGATGCCATAACGCTGGCTCCCTTAAGATTATTGATGCCATTTATTGTTGCTTCATCGGAGGCAACGGTGATACCAGCTCCCAGACGCTGTAGTTCCATGGTGTGTCGTAATCTGTCTTCATAAATTGTTTCCCGAATATGACTTGTTCCAGAAGCAATCGTCGCCAAAGCCATAAAACAAGGTTGAAGATCAGTCGGGAATCCGGGGTATGGATATGTCACAATTTTGACCGGACTCAGTTTTTTGGGACCTTTGACATGAATAGAATTTTTGTTTTCTGTAATTTCACAGCCCATTTCATATAATTTTCGTGATACCATTGTCAAATGAGATGGTTCAACGCCTTCGACTGTAATGGAACTGCCAGTAATAGCGGCGGCACTTAGATATGTCCCGGCGACCAATCTGTCTCCAGAGACCTTGTGCGATACTGGGTTCAGGTTTTTTACTCCTTCAATGATAATCGTTGATGTTCCGGCGCCTACAATTTTGGCTCCCGCCGAATTCAGGAAATTGGCAACATCTACAACCTCAGGATCACAAGCGGCATTTACGATCTGTGTTGTTCCTTCGGCCAGAACCGCCCCAAAAATCAAATTTTCTGTACCAGTGTGTGAAGGCCTGTCAAAATATATAACCGACCCCTTGAGTGGTTTGGCTTTAGCAACAACATAACCTGATTCAACCGAAATCGTTGCTCCAAGATCGGAAAACCCCGCGATATGATAATCAACCGGACGCGCACCAATATTGCATCCACCCGGGAGTGATACTCGAGCTTGACCAAGTCTTGCCAAAAGAGGTCCTAGTACCAAAAATGAAGCCCTCATTTTGCGCATCAAGTCATACGGAGCGGTATCTTCAGTGATATTGCTGGCATCAACAACCAGCCGCATTGCTTTGGTGTCATACTCTATTTTGGCACCAAGATGCTCCAAAACCTGACAAACCGTATTAATATCTCTGAGTGGCGGAACGTTCTCAAGTGTCGTCTCACCATTATCAATCAGAAGTGTAGCAATAACTATTGGCAAAGCGGCATTTTTAGAACCGTCGGTTTTAACCGTCCCTGAAAGTTTTTTACCACCGTTTATTACAAATTTATCCATCTGTTTCCTCAATTATTTAACATATGAGCAAGCCATTTTGTTTGGTTTTTTTATCAAAATCAGGATAGAGCATTCGAAAAAACTATGCAATATTAAACATTCTCCACTCCTGCCCATAGTTATAGATTAGACAATTATGAAGAAAAAAAGATTAAAATTATTAATCTTCAGTATGAATATACGGGACCGATTTGAGGCCCTCAAAATCAGATTGATACAAAAACCCGTCCGGGCCGGAAAAAATGATTTGATTGTAATTCAATATATATGGTTTAGAATATCCCGAACTATCAATAAAGGTCAGGGTCTCTCCCGGTAACGGTGAATCACCCGCTACTCCGGAATAAATAAATCTTTGATCATATAACTCAATGCCAAATGCAAGATGACCGCTATTTGGATGTAGCGTCGGCCAATGCGGGAAAGCCGCTGTTCTGATTGTATATAATGTTTCGGGATTGCTTTCTTCCAGATTATCTTTGATGATACGAAAAGTATAATTATCCAAGCTGGCAAAAAACAAAAATGTATCGGCCGCTATCAATGTTGGATCCCATCCGTCACGTAAATATTGATATGTTGAGTCAGTCTCATTAGTCAGAAACAGACTATCGTTTCGTGCCGCCATAAGGACATCCAGATTGACATATAAAATCGATTCAAAATCCGCAGTAATGCCCGAATTCATTATTGTATCCAAAGCAATATCATAATAATGAATCCGGCTGTCATAAAGATATGCCAGAATATTATTATCAAAATTAATTGTTGGTGAATAATAGTTTGAACCGGCTAAAACTCTTTCGCGAACCGGATGAGTAACTCTGGCTTTGTTAATACCGCTGTATCGGCCATCAAAAATTGTATCTTGAACTGAGAAATAGATATATTCTCTATCAGGCGATAATGAGACATCGGTCTCAATAAAATTCTGTGAT
>JAAERC010001167.1 GCA_024230695.1 Candidatus Zixiibacteriota bacterium | reverse complement strand
TTTTCTTTAAGTATGTAATTAATAATTTTTTTATATTCCTCAGAGTTCATTTTCCACCAAGTCATGTGTAGATATTCTCTGCATTTTCCGTTGTATCCTCTTTTACATCCGATGAATTCATTTTTATTAAACCATTATTGATATCCACGCAAACAAATCAATATATGCGATCGACTACCGGTTGGGTAAATCTCTTCATTTTTCTGGTTATAAAAATGAAATATCAACTCTTTCGGACTTCCCAATAGTTCCCAGTTCTTACAAATGGGTAAATAGATGGGATTGTCTACTATTTCATATCTTCTGCTGGTTCTTCCGGGTATTACATATAGAAGCAGTAGTGGTTTGCCAAAAATTATCGATCGATTGATCAGGAATCGATCGATAAATTATCGATTTTGTCATTTTTGTGTGATTGCCGCGAAAGTTAGCATATGAGGGATTTCGATGATGCTGATCACGAATATGTGGAGGTTTGCCATAATTATCGATTGATTGATCAGAAATCGATTGATAAATTATCGATTTTTCATTTTTGCGCGATTGCGGCGAAAGTTAGCATACAGAGGTTTTCAATGATGCTGATCACGAATATAGCAGCGGTTTGCCAAGAGGACAATTCAACCTCGAAAGCGTCCAGAGCATAATATGAATTCGACGTCGTCCCAAGCGGCCATCCGGAACTCCACCTGAATTGGTTCCTTCACCCGAACCATCTTCTGCTTCATCTCAGTTTGCCTCGTAGAGTCGATCATGAAACAACCGTAATGTGGTGGTGGTAACAGCGAGAATGGAGTGTTTCAAATGAGAACATCCTTCCGCCTGATTGGCTGACTGCAAAAGCGACGAGTTGAATGAGTAGTTGTTCTATCTTTTATACCTATCGGTGACACCCAAGACCTGGTTAAAAAATAAAATGGTCTGCTTTGGAATGTCCATCCCTTCGGAGGTGGGCGCAGACCCACTTTTGCTAACAACAGTCATGCGCATACATGGTTTTGGAAAATGTCTAGGGTCCAGAAGTTTTATCATTAATCATATTTTGGACATTTAGATAGGATCTGGAAACTGAGAAAAGACAAAGTGACCATAGAGGCGCCCGATTTGCTAAGGCATATAGGTGGTATTGTTATAATAAGTAGGGTACACTCATGCTAATAATTTTCATAGGATTTAAAGAGCATGAGCTTCTGGTCCAGTAACCCGCCATGGACATCTAGATTCTTGTTTATTTTGGTACTTAAGAGATTTCCATTTTTGAGTTTTTAATCCATAAAAATCTCTTAAGTACCAAAATGAACAAAAATCTAGATGTCCATGCTGGGTTACTGGACCAGAAACTCA
>JAAERC010001166.1 GCA_024230695.1 Candidatus Zixiibacteriota bacterium | reverse complement strand
GGTAATTATGGACGTCGTCTGGCGATGTCTGAAAAAACTCGAAAACATCTTGATGATTTTTGGGAATTAATTGATGAGATATTAAATGCTGTGTTATTTGTTTGGATAGGTTTGGAAATTCTAATTTTGACCTTCGATCCCAATTATCTGATTATTGGTTTGATTGCCATTCCGTTGACCCTTCTGGCCCGTTTTATATCAGTGGCATCGGCTATCAATCTTTTGAAATTCCGTCGACAATTTAGTGATAATGCTATCAAAATCCTTACCTGGGGCGGCCTTAGAGGGGGAATCTGTATTGCGCTGGCATTGGCTCTGCCATCATCGCCGGCCAGGGATCTGATAATTTCGATTACATATGTTGTAGTGATATTTTCAATATTGGTCCAGGGATTAACTATTAAGAAATTAATTGGCGCGAACTAATATTATTTATCTGTACCAGATGTTATCTGTACCAGATGCCGTCGATATAGGCACTATCGAGTACATAATCACCATTATCTAAAAGCCCGACATCAGGCGCATAATATTCATAATAGTTTGTTTCATCGTCCGGTTGATAGTACAATTCGATTACATCATCAAATGAACCCGCCTGAACGGTTTTAGATATATATCCCATAAAATCAAGTGTACCGGAAGCAATATATTGTTCCGCCTGATCCTGGAAATATATATTTGAAGCATAATTGAAAGGTAACCCCTCTTCCATATTAAATGGGATTGCCAATGGTGGATAAAACCTAAATTTGTAAATGCCAACCAATAAATGTACATAGAAACCATCAACATCTTTAGACCATGCCTGGGCGGTTGAGTCATTCTCAAGAACACGAGCGCAGGTTACGCTGTTAATAACAGTATCGCCTGATATCTCGCGTTTGATAGTTTTGGCGGAATCGGCCCAAGTATAATACCAGGTGTCACCGTCGGTCATTGGGAAATATTCTGTCCCGTTTTCAAAAAGTTCCGGAACAGTCATCAAAACCGGTATTCCTATATCGCCGCCATCAGATGAAATAAAAACTGTATCGACCTAATCACCGGGTTCAAGTCCGGTACGATCAACGACGCCATCTATCACATCGGCTTCAGT
>JAAERC010001165.1 GCA_024230695.1 Candidatus Zixiibacteriota bacterium | reverse complement strand
TTTCTTATGTTCAATTTGATAACAAAACTATTATATAAACGTAGATAATAGAGATGCTAAAAGATATTCAAAATTATATAACGGCGATTGGACAATTGAAAATACTCTTTGTTCTGGTTTTAATTATATCTGCGACTTCTGCCTTTGCGGCTGATCAGGATATGTTTGATATTTATAGTCTTGAGGTTGAAGGGCATATTGAAGGATTTGTTACCGGAGAATTTAATAACGATGATCTAACCGATCTGGTAGTTATATATTCTCCTCATTCAAATCGTTATACCCGTTATCTTGGTTTATATCTTCAAAAAGCGACAGCCGGTTTTCGACCCAGGGCTGATTATATAACAACCTTGCCAAATTCAACGGCACATCTTGATATTTGTGATATCGATGGCGACAACATTGATGATATTGCCATTATCGATTATGAAGGCATAAGTATAATAAAATATTCTGAAAGTTCCGGACTGACTGATCCAATTCGTCTCGTATTTGTGAGAACAATATACTCTACCTCATTTGTCCAGGGAATTCTGGTCGAACCATTTATTTTTGAACTTACAAATAAGACCGGAAATGAATTAATCGTACCAACTCCGGGCGGTTATTCTATCTTTAATTATTCCAAAAACGCTTTAAACCAAACGGGGTTGTTATCTGCTCCATTGGCTGATCAAATAACTACGACCAAAGCAAAAGATTTTTCTTCTGAAAATAGTAGACAAATACAAATGGATTTTCCTGAATTGCAAATAGTTGATGGCAATCTTGATGGTCTTTTAGATATCTATTTTCTCTGGGATGATCGGGTCTGTTGTTTTTTCCAAAATAACAATAGTTTTAATAAAACACCTGATTTTGTCAGGTTCAATATTTTGGGAAATTTAAACGGATACGGCAAAAGTTATTTAACCGACTGCAATAATGATAATCGTCCTGATCTTGTTTCGGTTTCAACTTCTGGCGGAATTTCAAACGCTGAGACAAAATTGAGATTATATCTG
>JAAERC010001164.1 GCA_024230695.1 Candidatus Zixiibacteriota bacterium | reverse complement strand
TTTCAGACTGGAGTTTAGCCAGTAATTCTCGATTGACAAGAAGCAGTGATTGTCCTTGTTTCAGATGCTGCAGTCTATTCTGATTTAGATCAAATAGAGTGTCACTCCCATTAATGAATATCATAATTGCATCAATGGATTGAATCAAGGATAATGAACCCGGCAGATTTGTAATTTGTTCTATTTGAGAATTGATTGATCTACGTGTCTGCAATATCAGTAATTTTGTATTTGTAAGCTGCTCAATCTGACTCAACTCGATTGATCTGGAAATTAATTCAACAAGTAAACTTCCAGTAGCATTAATTCTGAGTAAAGCTTCCTGCACCTGGTTATTTGTTTTAATTTTATTTAAAAATAGAGGTAAGGCGGCCGGTTGTGCTGAAAGTGCACGTGAAATTGAATGTTCAGTGGCAAAACGTGCATCCCCTGTCATGGGCTCAACTTCATCAAGAAAGTCAGCATGTGCCCAGCGAAGCCGGGTAATTAATTCATCATTTTTTTCTTCAAACCAGAATCGTTGACGTACATTTATATTCAATGCATGAAGATTATCCGATAAATTAGACAATATATTATAAAGATAAGTTGAATCATGCTTGCGGTCAAACCCTGTTTTATTATGTTCAATTAATTGCTTGATCTGCTTTAAGGTACCTGACAACTGCAACATACTGTCATTAACCTCAATGATATCCCGTGCTGAAATTAATGATAGCGAAGCATCTATGATATCGTTTCCTTTGACAGCAACGAATGCAGTTAAACTTATGTCCGGCAGGTTGTTTTCAACAATATTTTCAATATTTTTTTGAAAGCGCTGAAAAAGAAAATCACTGAAAAAATTTGATACAACAATCAATACTAACAAAGCTGAAAAACCAAGGAACAATCGGCCACGAATTCCAGTGTGTATCTGCATTAATCTTGTGTATCCAATGATACAATAATTTGTTTAATGGTCTGTATTGCATCAAGCAGTTGTGTCCTTCGTTTTCTGGACCACCTGATCTCTATTTCACTCTGCCTTGCCGATATTGGTAATCCTGGTTTATGCTGGCTGAATAAAGATGCAAATTCAAGGTCAACAGATTGAGCATTTGTAATGGGTACGCTTGTAATTGATTGCACTGCCATGTTGAGTATATTTAATAATTCCTGCTTGGAAC
>JAAERC010001163.1 GCA_024230695.1 Candidatus Zixiibacteriota bacterium | reverse complement strand
TGGATTGTAATTGGAATCGCCTCCCTGACGTTCGGGAGCGGCAAACATCGGGGTCAGAGCCTGATAAGCGGTTTTTGTAGCATCCTCACGCATTACCTTGGCGATACCAAAATCAATCAGATATACATTTTCGTTTTTATCAATCAATATATTATCGGGTTTAATATCTCGATGAGCGATTTTTTTGTTATGCGCATATGCCAGAGCGCTGGTCATAGTACGACCGACTTTCAATAATAAATTACTGGGTAGAGGTCCCGATTCCCTTAAGATTTCCTTGCCATCATGGCCGTCGATAAAGGCAACCACAAGCGCACCTTCTTCGGGGAGGTAGTCAATTACCCGGCAGATATTGGGATGATCAAGAAGACATAGAATTTTTGCCTCCTTATCAAACTTGTCTCGTTCTTGAACTTTTTTAAAAAATTTGATGACCAGATTCTGTTCGACAAGATTGACATTGTAACCACTGTAAACTTCGCCAAATCCGCCGCCGCCAATATATGAGCGAACCTTATACTTACTGCCTATAACCCACCCAATGACGCCGAGGGGATCAAGAGGTTGATTTTCGTCTGGATTATCTTCCCATCCTGTGGTTTTATTTTCATCCGACATTGTCGGCTCCCCATATATTTTTTAGCCAAAATTTGTCTATATTCAATTTTAATATACTCTCATTGAATACAATCACAACAAATTTGAACCATTCAGAAATATGTCCATAACTCAATAATGTCATAAATTATTATTACTCAACGAATTTATACTCGTATTACCATTAATGGCAAGAAGTTTTTTAAAAATTATTCTGTATTATTTGGAGGGGATAAGAAAAATTTGGGTACTTTTATTTAAAAGTTTAAATAAAAAGGCAAAAAATAATTATTTCCCAAACTATTTGTTGCTCTCAGGATTAAATTTCGTTATTTTTTGAGATTATTGTATTGTTAAAAAAAGTGTAGGTGTTTATGGGCAAAGGTGTTGCCACTCTCGGTTCCAT
>JAAERC010001162.1 GCA_024230695.1 Candidatus Zixiibacteriota bacterium | reverse complement strand
TTGCCATCGCAATTAATGCTTTGGGAGCCAGATATGATTCCGGGAAATTTTTGATAATATACTCAAACTCCTGATAGGCTGAATCTGGTTTATCGAGTTGGAAAAAATATAACTCGGCGAGAAGATATTGAGTGGAGGCGGCACTATCAATCTGTGCTCTTGTTGATGATGTATCCAGGACATTCCTTTTCAAAAACTGTTCCAATTTTCCAATATCTGATGACCGCTGGAGAGCATCCTTATAAATGCTTTCTTCGGCTTTTGTGCTTTTGGCCCGGTCATAAAAACCTTTGGCGCTTGTATAATCCTCATAATCAAACTGGTATATAAGTCCGAGATTATAATTGGCGGCCGCGCCCTCTGCATTGTTACCAGTTTCAAGAGCTACTTCATGATAGATCGTCTCGGCCAGAAGTATATCGCCATCCAATTCATGTCCCAGAGCCAATTGGAGTTTTATTTGTCCCAGTGAATCAAAGTAATCCTCATTTTCTGCCAGTTCAGAAAAGTAATCCATTCCCTGCGTAATATCATTTAAAAAATAGCTGCACTCTCCCGCTCGAAAAATCGCCCGATATTTTTCATCTACTCCCGGTTCTAACTCAAGGATTTTTAGATAATTATTAAGGGCATCTTTATATTTGAATCTTGTGAAATAACCATCAGCAATATAGTTTTGAGAAAGAAGCTTGTCGTTTCCTTCCCCAAGAGAATCAATTATTGATTGAAAGAAGCTACGTGATTTTTCATAATCCTTGTTTTCGAAGTAATATTCTCCTAATGACATGGCGGCGTCACCCTTAACCGATCGATCATCACTTTCGGAAAACAATCTTTCAAAAAGGGTCATCGCCTCAGCTTCATCACCAAGTTTTAATTTGGTTTTGGCCAAATATATCCGGGCTTC
>JAAERC010001161.1 GCA_024230695.1 Candidatus Zixiibacteriota bacterium | reverse complement strand
GTTCCAAGTTCAGCCTGAGGCATAATGCCATATGAGAAAACCATATTATTATGTTTCACGCCAAAACCAAATGTAAACCCGCTGATATCATCGCCGGATGATCCGGTTTTGTAGTTAGAACCAAAACTTGACCAGCCGAATCTTAAATATAATGGTTCGACTTCAACTATTTCGGCGCCAAGCGCAAAATAGGCATCATTGTCTGTCGGTAAAATCACATCGCCAACCAGCCTCACCGGCAGTCCCCGAGGGATAACTGAGGCGCCGACTCTTAAACGAAGCGGCAAAGGATCCTTTTTTGGCGCGGTTTCAGTATAATTCGAGGTCTGGACACCAAGATTCTGAATTGTGGCACCAACTGATGCTTTTCCATAATTCAACGATTTTCTTACGCCAAGATCAAGAGCAAATCCATGTGCTGAAAAAACATCAATTTTTGAATAGATAAGTTTTAGGGTAGCACCGACCTGGAGATCGTTTTCGAGGTTCATGGCATATCCCAGTCCCAAAAGCATGTCACTACCACCAAAAGAACCTTCTTCATTGCCAACTATATCGGTTCTTACCATATCACCATAATTCAAATAATTCAAATATATTGAAGCTTTTTTATTAAATCCCATCGGATGAATATATCCGACAAACCCGGATTGGATGTCAAAAATATTATTCTGATAGGCCAGGATATAATGTTTACCCTCCAACGTTGCGACTCCAGCCGGATTGTAAAAAAGAGCCGATTCGTCATCAGCCAAGCCGGTAAAGGCGCCACCCATAGAAACCGGTCGAGCCGAAACTTCAATTTTAAGAAAGGGAAATGCTCGGGTACCCACTCGGGCGTTATCCTGATCAGCAAAAGCGGAACCTGTAAAAACCGAACTAGTCAAACAAAAAGTAAGCAGTAGTAATAGCGAAAAGAAATTTTTTGTAGATTTCATATCAATCCTTTTGGTTAATCGTCAATATATCAAATAATCGGATATTTACAAATATATATTACCAGCTTTTGGTTGTCTTGTTAATTATATCAATGACAAGTTTCTCGGCGGCAAGCTCCTGACCATCATCTTCGGTCTGCTCATCAGCCGAGTAAATTCCTTCATTGTAAAAGTTTTCACGCCACAATTCTTTTTCATCTTTGCTTTGCAGTGTTATATCAAATACGATTTTAACAACATATTGTGAAACAACATCTGATTCATCGAATGTGTATGGTTTTCTTTCATAATTGGTCATAATACCAATAAGAGTGGCATCGGCTTCTGATGCCGAAACAATTTTAAGGTTGCCATCACTAATAAAAGCATCAATAACCAAATCAGTCATCCGGCTTGAAAGACCATACTCAATAGTCTTATTTTCGAACTGGGTAACCGCGATTGTTTTAATCGATGATTTCCCGCCGGGTGAAAAACTATATACCCCGCATCCGGCAAAGAAAACCAAAAACAGAACTACCACGAGCCCCTTTGCGAATATATTCATCATATCTTTAAACAAACAAAAGGCAAAATAGTTTGAAAAGCTTTTAGCCAATTACTATTTTCCCGCCTTTAATAACCTTATGAACCGAATTAACACCATAATGATATGGCAATTCCCGATAATCATTTATTTTCCACAAAACAATATCAGCAGTCAAACCGGTTGTCAGCATTCCGATTTTTCCACCTCGGTCAATTGCACAGGCGGCATTAACGGTCACCGCAGAGATAGATTCGGCGGCCGTTAATTTATAATTCAAGCCGGCCAGACTAATTATCATCGGCAATGATTCCGTATAACTGGAGCCTGGGTTACAATCAGTCGAAAGCGCCACCACAATTCCTGATTCTATCATTTTTCGAGCTGGAGCATAATCTTTAAGACCAAGTGAAAAACAGGTTCCCGGCAATAAAACCGCCACTGTTCCGGCCTCAGCCATAGCCTTAATACCATTATCTGAGATATGTACCAAATGATCCGCCGAAACCGCGCCAAGTTCGGCGGCCAGTTCCGAACCACCCGAAGCACCAAGTTCATCGGCATGAAACTTCAGTTTCAACCCATGTTTTTGGGCCGCTTTCATGATTTTGCGAGATTCTTCAATATTAAACACATCTTTTTCACAAAAAATATCACAAAATTCAGCCAGTTTGTTTTCGACAACTTTGGGGATCATTTCATTTATAAGCAGGTCGATATATTTTTCACGTTTATCACGAAATTCATCAGGAACCTCATGCGCGCCCAAAAATGTTGGGATCAAATCAATCGGCTGGGTTTCATTTAAATTATTTATTATCTCAAGTGATTTTATTTCCGATTCAGTCGAAAGACCATATCCAGATTTGGCTTCAATTGTTGTGGTGCCATAAGACAGCATTGTATGAAGGCGGGTTGTTGTCTTTTTTGTTAATTCAGCTTTAGATGTTTCCCTCAGATCACGAACCGAAGCTCTGATTCCCCCTCCGGCATTGGCAATATCCATATAACTTTTGCCCATAATCCGCATCTCAAATTCATCTTCACGGGTGCGGGAAAAAACCGGATGAGTATGTGGATCAATAAACCCGGGAGTAACAACACCGCCACCGGCATCAATAGCGATACATCCTTCGGCCAGATCGACTTTGCCCTCGACTGCTTCCGATTCACCAACCGCCAAAATCTCTTCGCCGGCCACAGCTACTGCCCCGCCATTAATCAATCCAAGGTCGTTCATGGAATCACCGAGACGCGGCACCGGGCCGTTCATAGTTATCAACTGTCCGATATTTGTAATCAGAAGGGTTGCTTTTTTCTTAAGAGGCATAGTACAACTCGAAATTTATTTCGGCATTGGGATTTTAATTTTATTCTTTTTGGCAAAGGTCGTCGCTTCTTTATAACCGGCATCAACATGACGTACCACGCCGATTCCCGGGTCATTAGTCATCACCCGATTAAGACGTACCTTCATCTCTTTGGTACCATCGGCAACAATGACCTGTCCGGCATGAATAGCATTACCCATCCCTACTCCACCGC
>JAAERC010001160.1 GCA_024230695.1 Candidatus Zixiibacteriota bacterium | reverse complement strand
TTATGCGATGGTAAAGTATTGATTTCTAAAACGTTACCAAAGCGGAGAATTGGGTAAAATGATCGATTTGGCCGAAATAGAAGATAGAATATCTAAGTGCAATAAATTACTGGATGCAAATCCAAACTCACAGATTTTTGCGGCTTTGGCGGAAGCTTACCGCAAAAAAGGTGATCTTGATTTGGCATTTAGAGTATGCCAATCAGGTTTAAGAATTCATCCTGATTATGGTTCGGCGCATATGGTGATGGCTCGGGTCAATGTTGACAAAGGGATGTATGACTGGGCCGAAATTGAAGCCAAAAAGACTATTGACATTGAAGGTAACAGTCATGCCACCGATTTACTTTTGGCCGAAATCTATATTAATAAGAATGACATGGCTCAGGCAACCAAACTGCTTGATGAGTTGCATAAAAATGATCCGGCCAATAAACAGGTCCTTGATCTTTTAGAGGTGGCCAAAAAGCATGAGGTTAGTTCGGCCATTGAGATAAATGAAGAGCCAGTTCAATCAGATGAGAATGTTGAACAAATTGTCCCGGAAAATAAAGAGGATCTCATCAATCATAAGGAGCTGGTTGATACTTTATCTGAGATTAGCGGTGTTGAGGGAGCATTACTTATAAATAATGATGGTATGGTTGCCGAATCGAGATGGATTGATAATCAGGGATCTGATTTGTTTGGAGCTTTGGCCAAAGATATTGAACAATCTATTCAGACATTAATGGACTCATCTGTTTTTGGCAAATATGAAAATTTATTAATTGAAGGCGAAAATCTTATTATCAATATGGTTCCTATCGAGAACTGTTTGTTATTGATAAAAGCAAATTCGCAGATAAATTTGGGCACACTTAAATTACGTATGAACGCCCTTCTTGACAAGTTGGATAGTTCAGTTAGCAAGTCAGGGGTACAATCATGACCGTATCTCCAAAAGATAGCCGTTTAATGCTGTTGATTTCCAGCGTATTGATTGTGATTCCAATGGTTGTTTTTCCA
>JAAERC010001159.1 GCA_024230695.1 Candidatus Zixiibacteriota bacterium | reverse complement strand
TTTAATAATAACAACGCAACTCAATATGGTGGCGGGATCTATTGCGCAAGTTCATCGCCTGATATCTCTAATTGTTATTTCACCGATAATACAACCAATGAATTTGGCGGTGCCATATTATTATCAAGTTCAACACCATCTATAACAAATTGTTACTTCTCTGGCAATTTTGCCGAAGAACTGGGCGGTGCAATATGTTTGCAGAGCTCATCACCCGAAATTATTGAGACCGACTTTTACTCAAACAGTTCAGATAATATAGGCGGAGCGATTTACTGTGAGGAGTCATCACCAATTTTTACTGAATCAATCTTTGCCGGTAACAGTGCTATTAATCTTGGCGGCGCTATTGGCCTGGAATATAATTCATCGCCAGAATTAACAAACTGCACCTTGGTCAAAAATGGGGCTTCAAATGGCGGCGCTATTTACTGTAATTTTTCACCGATTACAATTGAAAACAGTATTATCGGTTTTGGTTTATCAGGCGGAGCCATTTATCTGCCAAACAATAATGACCTACCAACCATAACCTGCAGTAATATCTTTGGAAATGTCGGAGGTGATTGGGTCGATAATATTGCAGATCAAAACGGCGTAGATGGAAATTTCTCTATTGATCCGCTTTTTTGCGAACCAGAGATCGACAATTATCAACTGGCCGGCAATTCGCCATGTTTATCAGGAAACAATGAATGTGTCTTGCTGATTGGCGCCCTCGATATGGGATGCGATATAATTACTGACATTGAAAATAGTGATGGTAACTCCTTACCTGAAACATATCGTCTATCTCAAAATTATCCCAATCCGTTTAACCCTACCACGACCATAAATTATTCGCTTCCGGTCAAATCATTTGTGACTATCACCGTTTATAATGTTCTGGGACGCGAAATTAAGACTATCGTTAATAAATCTGTTGATGCTGGACATCACACAGCAATCTGGGATGGCAAAGCGGAAGATGGTAAAGAGGTTTCATCAGGTATCTACCTATATCGCCTTAATACCAATGATTTCATATCCAACAGAAAGATGTTGCTTCTCAAATAGATAGAGCGAATTACTCAGCATTCAAGTTATAATTTATTCCTTCTTACCTGATTCCTGGTCAAATTGTATCCATGATTATAGCTATTTGAAAGATCAAAAAAGCTTAGAATATTTCACCGATATACTTGATTTCCACATAATTATTATTTAATTAGAAAAACTAATCAATTACACGGAGGTTTATATGTCAAGCAAACGTGCCGGTGAAATAATGATTCCGATTGAAGACTACCCAAAGATATCTTTTTGGTCAACTCTGCATCAGGCCGTAGACAAGCTTGAGGAATCAACACTTGAGGCACATGG
>JAAERC010001158.1 GCA_024230695.1 Candidatus Zixiibacteriota bacterium | reverse complement strand
TTTAATAATAACAACGCAACTCAATATGGTGGCGGGATCTATTGCGCAAGTTCATCGCCTGATATCTCTAATTGTTATTTCACCGATAATACAACCAATGAATTTGGCGGTGCCATATTATTATCAAGTTCAACACCATCTTTAACAAATTGTTACTTCTCTGGCAATTTTGCCGAGGAACTGGGCGGTGCAATATGTTTGCAGAGCTCATCACCCGAAATTATTGAGACCGACTTTTATTCAAACAGTACAGATAATATAGGCGGAGCGATTTACTGTGAGGAGTCATCACCAATTTTTACTGAATCAATCTTTGCAGGTAACAGTGCTATTAATCTTGGCGGCGCTATTGGCTTGGAATATAATTCATCGCCACAGTTAACAAACTGCACCTTGGTTAAAAATGGGGCTTCAAATGGCGGCGCTATTTACTGCAATTTTTCACCGATTTCAATTGAAAACAGTATTATCAGTTTTGGTTTATCAGGCGGAGCCATTTATCTACCAAACAATAATGACCTACCAACTATAACCTGCAGTAATATCTTTGGTAATGTCGGAGGCGATTGGATCGGTAATATTGCAGATCAAAACGGCATAGATGGAAATTTCTCTATTGATCCGCTTTTTTGCGAACCAGAGATCGACAATTATCAACTGGCCGGCAATTCGCCATGTTTATCGGGAAACAATGAATGTGTCTTGCTGATTGGTGCCCTCGATATGGGATGCGATATAATTACTGACATTGAAGATAGTGACGGTAACTCTTTGCCAAAAACTTATCAACTTTCTCAAAATTATCCCAATCCGTTTAACCCTGCCACGACCATAAATTATTCGCTTCCGGTCAAATCATTTGTGACTATCACCGTTTATAATGTTCTGGGACGCGAAATTAAAACTATCGTTAATAAATCTGTTGATGCTGGACATCACACGACAATCTGGGATGGCAAAGCGGAAGATGGTAACGAGGTTTCATCAGGTATCTACCTATATCGCCTTAGCGCCAATGATTTCATATCCAACAGAAAAATGTTGCTTCTCAAATAGATAGAGCGAATTACTCAGCAGTCAAGTTATAATTTATTCCTTCTTACCTGATTCCTGGTCAAATTTTATCCATGATTATAGCTATTTGAAAGATCAAAAAAAGCTTAGAATATTTCAACGATATACTTGATTTCCACATAATTATTATTTAATTAGAAAAACTAATCAATTACACGGAGGTTTATATGTCAAGCAAACGTGCCGGTGAAATAATGATTCCGA
>JAAERC010001157.1 GCA_024230695.1 Candidatus Zixiibacteriota bacterium | reverse complement strand
TTGAAAGTGCAACCGACCATTTTCTATTAAATAAACATACTTTTCGTTATACAATGCTTTATGAGGTATTGAAATAGCATTTTCAATATTGAAACCCGCGATTTCGACCTGAAAGAAAACACCTTCATAGATCTGCAACTGATTCAAATCATCAATAGATATAAATACCTGAACTGTTTGCGTTCGTGAGTCGATTGTTTTGCCGATTCTATTTATTTGACCGCTCCATTCTCCGCTTATCTCCGATGAAAATAATTTGACCTTTGTCTTATGGTTGATCCACTGAACATCTTGAACCGAGACCGGTACCTCGACCTCAAGTTTTTCAAGATTTATTATTTCCCCCAGCAGACTGCCAACACGAGCGGTCGATCCGGCTCGCATATTGGTTGTTACAATGGAACCGTTAAATGGTGCATAAAAATAATGTTTGGACAGTTTTATCTCAAGGTCGCGAACCGCAAAATATAGTTTATAGACATTGAAGCGTGATAAGAATAGTTTGATTTTTTGATTATCGGTATCGGGCAGATTCTGAAGTTTATTGTCAAAACTGCAATTGTTAAAATATTCCTGCC
>JAAERC010001156.1 GCA_024230695.1 Candidatus Zixiibacteriota bacterium | reverse complement strand
TTGGTGTTGATCAGGAAGGCGGACGGGTCTGTAGATTTAGGGGCGCTCCTGCTGAATATGGTCCGGCATCAGATTATGGGGAAGAAATGGATCTGGACTTGTTTAAAGAACAGTTTTCAAGATCCGCTTATTATATTCATTCGCTTGGCGTTAATTTGTTGTTTGGCCCGGTTGCCGACATTGAACTTGCTGAAAATGAATGTCTGAAAGGCCGAACTTTTGGAAAAAAAGCCGCTTCAGTTATTCCATTTCTTGAAAGCAGTATAAAAATATGTAGAAAAGCTGGGCTGCTTTCCTGCCTGAAACATTTTCCCGGGTTGGGTGCGGCGGAAAATGATCCTCATAATAAAATTGCTGTAGCCGACTATGATTATCAAACTTTTCTAAATCGTGAGGCAGTGACATTTAAGGCGGGGATTGACACCAGCGTTGATATGGTTATGTCCACTCACATGATTCTTTCTCGCCTAGATCCTCGTGTAGTCACCGAATCAGAAATAGTGATTGAGCAGTTATTAAGAGATAAATTAAATTTTGATGGGATTGTGATCACCGATGATTTATTAATGCATGGTGCCGATGGTCTTGGCGGATATGGTGAACGGGCGGTGAAGGCATTTAATGCCGGCCATGATATTCTTTTATTTGGAAAAAATTATCATGCAACTTCTGAAGCTATTGCATATTTTAAAGAGGAATATCGTCAGGGTAAAATAGACGAAGCAAAATTAAATGCTTCGTTGGAAAGAATCTCCGGGATCAAATCAAAATTGACGATGCCGGTTTTATAAGTATTATGTCGTTAAACAGGGTATTAAAAAAGAAGAATTTGGTTGTTGTCGGATTAAACTCCGGGACATCTGCCGATGGTCTTGATATGGCCGCTATAAAAATAAACCTGTCCGCAAAAACACCAGTAGTCAAATTTATCAAAGGGACTACCATTAATTATCCTAAAAAGCTTGGTGTTTTGATCAACGACGCTATTGGCAACAAAGTAAGATCTATTGATGCAATGATTGAGCTTGATCGTAAGCTGGGTGTTTTTTACGGGGAACAGGCAGACAAATTTTGTCAGGCACTCGCGATGAAAAAAATCAATACCGATTTAATTGCCTCGCATGGTCAACCGGTTCGTCATCTTCCAGGTAAAGTAAAGATCGGACGAAGGTTTGAAAGCGGGACATTACAACTGGGGCATCCTGAGAGTATCGCCAGTCGAACCGGTTTGATAACTATATCCGATTTTAGGCAGTCTGATATTGCATCAGGCGGCGAAGGTGCACCGATTACTTGTTGGGCGATGCAACATCTATTCGCTTCAAAAAATGAGAATCGAATGCTGATTAATATTGGCGGGATAGCCAATTATTTTCTGATTCCAAAAAGATCATCGTCTAAAAAAATGAGCGCCGCCGATTGTGGACCGGGTAATAGTTTGATTGACATTATTACCTCCAAATATTTTGGAAAACGAATTGACTATAGC
>JAAERC010001155.1 GCA_024230695.1 Candidatus Zixiibacteriota bacterium | reverse complement strand
GGATATGGAGGTTTTCAATCCTGCCAGACACCATATTTTTCATTATCAAAAGCAATGTGGATCGAAAATGGCGGAGTGTTTGTTTTGGCCGTTACTCGCGGCGGAATAGAATATGGTGAAGCTTGGCATCAGGCATCAATGAGAGAGGGTCGTCAAAATGTATATGATGATTTTAACGGTGCGGCCGAATGGCTGATAGAAAATAAATATACCAACAATAAAAGAATTGCCATTGAAGGCGGAAGCGGCGGCGGATTATTAGTGGCATCATGTATGGTGCAACGTCCTGATTTATTCGGAGCGGTGCTCTGCGAAGTACCTCTAACCGATATGCTGCGTTTCCACAAACTCGGCGTTGGCCGTTGGTGGGTCGGTGAATATGGTAATGCTGATGACAGTATTGCCGATTTCAATTTTCTCTATGCTTACTCACCTTATCATAATGTGCATCAGGGAACCGTCTATCCCCCAACTTTGATCACTACCGCCGATACAGATGACAGGGTGGTGCCATCACATGCAAAAAAATTCGCTGCGGAATTACAGGCCAAAGACGGCGGAGATAATCCGATCCTGATCCGAATTGAAACCAAAGCCGGACACGGCGGCGGCAAACCAACCCAAAAAGTTATTGAAGAAGTTTCCGATATTTATTCATTCTTGTTCAAGGTCTTTGACATGGAATTTATAGAGTAACATTTGGATATTTAGAATATCAAAAAACCGGTTAGTTATTTAACCGGTTTTTTTATGGGATATTAAATAATTATTCGTAATCAGATTCGAGATAATCTTTGATCATTGATTGACGTTGCAATCGCTCCGAAAGACGTTTTGAAAAATCTGCGGCGGAATTTTCACCATAACTTTTAAGCATATGGTTCATGGCGACAACCTCAGATATCACAGTAATATTTTTCCCCGGCGAGATAGGAATATTGACCTGAGGGATATTGATACCCAGCATCGTTGTCTGATGATCCTCAATACCAAGTCTTTCATATTCGAGATCATCGCTCCACTGGGTCAGATGCACTTCGACTTCGATTCTTTTTTGAAGTCTGATAGCACGAATACCAAAAAGTTTTTCAACATCGATGATTCCAATTCCTCGGATTTCCATATGGTGGCCCAAGAGCTCAGCACCGGTTCCAATAAGTAAATCAGGAGATTTTCGGAAAACCTTGATAACATCATCAGCAACCAGGCGGTGTCCCCGCTCTACAAGATCAAGCGCGATCTCTGATTTACCTATTCCCGATTTGCCGGTATATAGCAAACCAACGCCATAGACATCAACCAGCGTCCCATGTAATGTTGTCGATGGGGCAAAAATCATATCAAGCACAATTGATAACCTATTGGTCAACTCGGAGGTTGTAAGCCGCGATGAAAATATAGCTGTTTTATATTTATCAGCGGCTGTCAGAAAATCAATCGGGGGAGTTATTCCTTTGGACGTTATCATGAATGGAATATTCGAACAAAAAACCTTCTCGGCGGTTTTCACAAGTTCATCCTGACTCAATTGTTTTAAAAAAGTCATTTCGGTTTCGCCAAGAATTTGAGCACGTTGGCTTGGGAATCGTTCAAAAAAGCCGGTCAGAGCAAGACCAGGACGATGTATCTCAGAATTTGATATTTCTCTTTCAAGACCTGACTCTGAATTAAGAAGCGTAAGATCAAAAATATCTTTTCGCTCTTTATAAAATTTCCCAACCGTTAAATTTGCCATTCTTAAACTCCCTGAATATTAAGATAGATTATACGACTCAATATCTTTTTAGGCAATAAAAAAGCCACAACTATTTCCACAGAAAATCAAATCACAAATTAACGTATAGGTCGGGGTTTCCTCACATATATGATTTTTTACATATTACTAATTATCAACTAATTCGTTTTACGTTTTTTTTCAGCTTGACAATCCCAGGAAAAAAAGTATAATTGTGGACTGCTAAATATTGTCAGATTGACGATATAAGAAGTATCTACACTCCCCTGTAGCTCAGTTGGTAGAGCAGCTGACTGTTAATCAGCGGGTCGCAAGTTCGAGTCTTGCCGGGGGAGCTT
>JAAERC010001154.1 GCA_024230695.1 Candidatus Zixiibacteriota bacterium | reverse complement strand
TTCGCAGTTCTGGTTATCACACTTCTGACAGTCTTTCATCAGGCTTTCAGAGTGGCAAGAGCAAATCCGGTTGAATCACTCAGATATGAATAACAAAATATACAGCAGGATTGAATTATATCAATTTGTGTATTTGGAATTCAAGCAATAAAATAGTATTTTACGCCGTCAAATATATAAAAGATAATTCAAAATCCAATAGGAGACTGTATATGAAGTCTACAAAGAGTCTTATTATCTCAATCAGCCTTGTATTACTGTTGTCTACTTCAGTTATTGCTCAGAATGCAAAACAATTTGTAGGAACATGGAATGGGGAGATCGAGGCTGGAGAAATTGTACTTGAAATAATTATTACGCTATCACTGGATGAAGAAAACAACATTGAAGGTACAATAGATGTGCCGATGCAGCAGGCAGAAGGTATTGAGCTTGGTGAATTTGTGATCGAAGGTAAAAATATCGAATTCATGATTTTAGATCCGGATGTACAGGGTGATCCAACCTTCAACGGGGAGCTGGACGAAACAGGGAAAAAAATAGAAGGTACATTTACCCAGGGAGGAAATGAAACAACATTTTCTCTGGAGAAAGAAGAAAAGTGATATAATCATCTGGTATAAAAATTGCACATTATAAAAATTGCATTAAAAAACTGCCACTGATGCGGGAAGAACATTTATTATTAGTAATAAAATTCTTAATTTTGACAATATTCCCGGCAATGGTAATTCTGGTCTTTTTCAATACGGATTAGATTTATCCGGTTTTAATTAATAATAAGCTGGTTGCTGTTGCTAAAAGTAAGAATTTTCATAACTTGTCGCAGGTGGTTTTTTTTTGTTGTCAAAATGTAATTATTAGTTATCAGATTATATTAACTTGTTTTAATAAGGAGGCCTATTATGGCACATACAATTAATACTGATGAATGCATCGATTGTGATGCCTGTGTTCCTGAATGTCCGAATGACGCAATTGAAGTTATCGATGATCTCTATATTATCGACCAGGATAAGTGTACCGATTGTGAGGGTCACTTTGATGAACCTCAGTGTGTCGAAGTATGCCCGATCGATGACTGCATAGAACCTTCTTAGGATTATTGCATTTCTAAGATCACTTTAAGGACATTTACAATAGATTTATTAAGGGGCTGTGAAAACAGCCCCTTTTCTATTCCGTTCAGTTGAAATTTATTGATAATTTGATTTGTGTGAAAATAATTGGTTAATAAAGATTTTCTTTGTAAATCAAACATATATTATTATATTTACATGTGTTGGCGAGAATTTATATCTTTTTGTTATTATTCATTATAACGGAAAGATTTAAATTAATAATTTAAGTAGTTATTTTTAGCGGTTATTATTAAACCCTTTCTATTGTAAGGGTGGGCTTTTACTCCTAAAGACAAATGCAAAAATTTTTGTTTAAAATTTTTTGTGCATCATTAATATTTTTGCATTCAGGTCCGCTATTGTCCCAGGAAACCTGGGACAGTTATACAGGATTCCTCGAATATAAAGACTTATTAATTGATAGTAACATACTCTGGACTGCCGCCGATAATGGAGTTGTCAGGTGGGACCTCGGATCCGGGGATTATACAAGATATACTACAAAAAACAGCAACTTGATCTCAGATGATGTTAACTGTGTCAGTATTGACGGAAGCGGCGATCTATGGTTCGGGACTTCAGGCGGAGTGAGTAAATTTGACGGTACGAACTGGACTAATTATACTACAGCAGATGGTCTGTCAGATAACTATATAAGCGGTATAGTCATAGACGGTGGAGGTGATCTCTGGTTCAGCACAATGGGTGGGATCAGCAGATTTGACGGCACGAACTGGACTATTTATAGTTCTGCTGACGGATTGATCCATAATAATGTCAATACACTAATTATAGATACCGGTGGAAATTTGTGGTTTGGAACAGTATCCGGTGTGAGCAAGTTTGATGGTACCAATTGGACTGCTTATACTGCAGGCGGCGGACTCATCGATAACTATATCAATGCCATAGGCCTTGGTTCCGGAACCGACATATGGTTTGGAACTGTAAATGGTGTCTGTAAATTCAATGGCACTGTGTGGGGCAGTAATTTCACTACTGCAAATGGATTAGCTGCTAATGACGTCAAAGATGTGATAAGAGATTCCAATGGAGTTATCTGGTTTGTGACCTGGAACGGCGTCTGCAGATATGACGGCACATTCTGGACATCATATTCAACTGGCAGTGGTCTGGTCAATAATCGTGTTAACGCAGTGTTTAGAGATGGAAGTGTATTATGGTTTGCTGCTAAAGAGGGAGTAAGTAAATATAGCAGCCCTAATTGGACGACTTATGAAACTATAGATGCTCTCCCAACAGATACGGTAGTTACGGTGTTGATCGATCCTTCGGGAAATACATGGTTCGGTACCTCAGGCGGTGCAAGCAAGTTTGACAGTACAGGCTGGATAACCTATACAACCGCCGATGGTCTTGTGAATAACGATGTATTAAAGATAGAAATCGATGAAGAAGATGATCTCTGGTTCGGTACTTCAGGCGGAGTGAGTAAATTTGACGGTACGAACTGGACTAATTATACCACGGCCGACGGTCTTGTAAATAATACCGTAAACGCAATAGCGGTTGATCCCGACAGCAATCTCTGGTTCGGTACTTCAGG
>JAAERC010001153.1 GCA_024230695.1 Candidatus Zixiibacteriota bacterium | reverse complement strand
TGTATCCAAGACTGGACAATCAATCATATCCAATAAGTTCAACCGAAATTTCATTGACCGTAGCAAGTCTGGAAACCTCATTTACGAATTATCCAAATCCATTTAATCCGGCTCTTGGTCAATATACAACTATTGGATTTGTCTTGCCAGAAGATGCCTTTATAGACATAGAGCTTTTCACCATAACTGGCGAAGAGGTCAGGCAGGTGGCAGATAATTCCTTCCGTTTAGCCGGGTCACAACAGCAGGATATTTGGAGAGGGCATAACGATCGCGATTTTGCGGTTCAGCCGGGAACTTATTATTGCAGAATAACGGCCAGATATGTCTCAGGCAGAACCGAGATCCTTAGAAGGAAAGTATCAATAGTAAGATGACCCGAATTTTTATATACATATTAGTTTTGATTCTTTTGGTTATTCCTGCCAGAGCCGTGAATGATGGAGGTACGAATTCGCCTTTTAGCTTTGGAGCCGGAGCAAGAGATATCTCACTGGGGGGAGCAAATCTGACAACCAGTGATGTTACAACGGCACCTTACTGGAACGCGTCCCGATTAGCGGCAGCCGAAAAACTTACCTTATCTGGTTTTCACAGTCGATTATATGATTCGGATGTAGCTTATCAGTATTTTGGATTGGCTATCCCGACTTTGGATTGGGGCAGTTTCGGATTTGGTGTCTTTCGTCTTGGTATTGACGGAATCGAAAGACGCGATGAAAACAATATTCTATTGGATACATTTGATGATAATCGACTCGCGTTCTATTTTGCATATGCAAAACAGTTTTCCGGCTTTGATATTGGTTTATCTTTTATGATG
The DNA here is from genome assembly GCA_024230695.1 of Candidatus Zixiibacteriota bacterium. The sequence continues at coordinate 2,131 of JAAERC010001153.1, read as the reverse complement.
GAACGTCATTCTCTTGATGATTACAATGCCAGTTCATCACCGGGAATTAATGTATCAATCGGTCGAAAGATTATTATTAATCATAAACGTTTCAAAGAAATTGCTTTTGCCGTTAATGGCAGAAATATATTAAGACCCGGCATAGATTTGGCCGGAGAGAAAATAAACGATCCATATACATTTGATTTTGCGGTCTCGATAATAACTCAACCGGTTATCAAATGGAATAATAATCTGACTATATCGGCGCGCTTAACAAAAATTGATTTTGTTGATCCCAGATATTCTGCGGGAATTGAATATAGTTTTAGTGATCTTTTCCACCTGCGTAGTGGTCTCAGAGATGCCAAGTTTTCACTTGGCGGTGGAATTACATACAAAATGATTACATTTGATTACGCTCTTGTTAATCGTGATCTTGGAAGTTTGCATCTATTTAGTATTACCTCTTCATTTGGAAAATCGATCAACGAAAAACGAAAATTAAGAGCCCTGGTCGATGAATCCAAATTCAATTCCATGATGATGAGCCGTTTAACATCACAAAGCAAAGAAATGATTGAGAATTTGATTATCACAGGAAAAGAATATCGTATAAATGGAATTCTTGATAAAGCTGAACAAAACTTTGATAGAGCGCTATTTTTGGCAAGAAACAATGGTGTCGATACAACTGAGCTATCTCAGTTAGTAGGGGATATGGGTGAGCGTCTGACCAATGTTAATAAGAGGATACTATTAAGACAGTATCTTGATTCCGCAAAGGTCAAATTAGACTCGAAAGATTATCTTACAACCGGATATTTTGCCAATCAAGCCTTATTAATAGATCCAAAATCTGATGCGGCGAAGGAGTACCTAAATACATCTAATTTGGCTCTCGATAATATTGCATCAACCGAGGAAATAATTCTGGAACGTTTGCTGGCCGTTGATTCATTAATTGGTTATGGGCAGATCAAACAGGCAAGAACCCTAATGAGATCACTTCTGCAATATGCTCCTGATGAAAAACGGGTTCAACTTGCCAATAGAAAAGTAGAGTTTGAATATTGGCGTGAAAAAGCATTTACTGCATACAATACAAGCAATTATGACATCGCCTTACCGGCTATAGATTCCGCTCTGACCTTTTTCCCCGGTCATAAATGGTGCCTGCAGGTTCGTGATCAAATGAATGCCAGAATTAAAGAAGCATTTGGCAAGACAGAGCCAACAGCGGTGACATCTAAAGAACCAATCAGTGCCGATTTACTAAGGGAAGTTGAGTCCTCATATAAAACAGCTCAGGAATATTTTGAAAAGGGTGATTTATCACAAGCTGTTCAACATTGGGAAAAAGTTGAACGGTTAGCTCCGGATTATCAATCGGTTAGAGAGTATCTAATTAAGGCCTATAAATTTATCGGCATCGAGTTGTACGGACAAAATAACCTTTCTGATGCAATAGCTACCTGGGAGAAAGCAGTAAATCTTAATCCCGGAAATGTTGAGATAAATGATTATATCAAACGAACCAGAAATGAGATCAGAAAACTGGATGAACTAACTTATGGCAATTAATGAGCAAAAAATAATGGCACAGGATTGGCCGAAAGCGAGCCAATTTAAAAAATCGATCCGTCTTGAATTCTCTCTATATATGGCCATAATTATTTTAATATTAATGGCTACTACCGGTTTTATTGTAACCAATCAATATGTTAATACGGTAACCAGAGATATTGCCGAACGCCTACTTGTCCAGGCCCGATCCTACTCAGGCTCATCCGGTAAATTAATCATATCAACTAATGGCCCCGACGCTCTTTTATTAAATAATATCTGCAAAAAACTTGCTTCAGATAATCCCGATGTGTATTGGGTTGGTATTGCCGACAAGCAAAATAAATTCTTAGCTCATACCGATATCAAACAGGTTGTGGGCGGGGCAAGTTTAACAACAATTTCAACTCAGCATTTTGGCGATATCCTGAAAAGTAATGAAGGATTTCGGTTGAAAAATGACACCATCCTTATTGATGTTCCTATTATTGAGAAAAGTGTTGTTGTTGGTCGGATGGGAATTGCTTCATCGAGTCAACAAATTGCCGAAGCCAGAAACAAATCTATTGTTACAGTAGCATCAATT
>JAAERC010001152.1 GCA_024230695.1 Candidatus Zixiibacteriota bacterium | reverse complement strand
TGTCACAGTCAACGACTATCTCGCCCTGCGTGACAGCGAGTGGATGGGCCAGGTATTTAAGTTTTTGGGATTAACAGTTGGATGTATCCAAAATGAGATGACCTCGGCTGACCGTGTTATTGAATATAACAAAGATATCACATATGGTACAAACAACGAATTTGGTTTTGATTATCTTCGCGATAACATGGCCCAGTCTAAAGAAGAGCGGGTTCATCGTGGATATAATTACGCTATTGTTGATGAGGTCGATTCGGTCCTTATCGATGAGGCTCGGACACCACTTATCATTTCCGGTCCAGTGAAAAGTACTATTAATAAACGCTACGGTGAGATGCGGCCAACGGTTAATAGTCTGGTTCGCAAACAGACTAATTTAATAACCGAAAGAATGCATAAGGCGGAAAGACTGCTCAAAACTGAAGGTGATGAAAACGCTTACGAAGCCGGAAAACATCTCCTGGCAATCAGCCGCGGCGCCCCTAAAAACAAACGATTCTTGAAGTTGATCAAAGAGCCGGGGATCCAATCGCTTATTGATTCGGTTGAGGCTGATTATATTCGTGATAAAAAGATGTACGAGATCGATGAGACCCTTAACTATGTTATTATCGAACGGGAAAACTCGATCGATCTGACCGATTTTGGACGAACCCAGTTTTCATCAGATATTCAAGAACTGTTTACTATTCCTGATTTGAATGTTGGTCTCTCAGAGATCGAGGGCGACGAAACAATGTCGTCTGATGAAAAAACAAAAAGAACCGATGAGTTGTACCGCCTTCATGGTGACCGTTCGGAGAAAGTGCATTCTATCAGTCAGCTTTTGAAAGCATATGCCCTCTTTGAGAAAGATGTTGAGTACGTGGTGCAGGATGGCAAGATAATGATCGTTGATGAGTTCACCGGACGATTGATGCCGGGACGACGATATTCCGACGGTTTGCATCAGGCGATCGAAGCCAAAGAAAATGTCAAGATCGAGGGTGAATCGCAGACATTGGCGACTATTACACTTCAGAATTATTTCAGGATGTATGATAAACTTGCCGGGATGACCGGTACTGCCGAGACCGAGGCGCAGGAACTGTTTGATATTTACAAACTCGATGTTGTCTGCATTCCGACCAACGAGGCGGTCAGAAGAGACGACTGCGATGATGTCATCTATAAGACTCGTCGTGAGAAATATAATGCGATCATTGAAGAGATATCAGAATGTTATCGAAAAAAACAACCGGTGCTGGTCGGTACTGTTTCTGTCGAAGTGTCCGAAACATTATCGAGAATGCTAAAACGTTCCAAGATCCCGCATTCGGTTCTTAATGCCAAACATCATCAGTCGGAAGCAGAAATTGTCGCCAAAGCGGGTCAACCGGGCGCGATTACAATAGCGACCAATATGGCCGGTCGCGGAACCGATATTAAACTCGGCAAAGGTGTTGTCAAACATCATAACTGCGCTATAAAAAATAGTGATCCCGAAGAAGAAATCTGCCCACACTTTGATGAGCTTAATTGCAAAGAGGAAATCCCGTGTGGTCTGCGTATAATCGGTACCGAGCGGCATGATGCCCGACGAATCGATCGTCAGTTACGCGGTCGTTCCGGTCGTCAGGGTGACCCCGGTTCCAGTCGTTTTTATATGTCACTTGATGATAACCTGATGCGGATGTTTGGTTCGGATCGTCTGGCTCGGATCATGGACAAACTCGGCGTAGAGGATGGTGAAGTCATCACCGCCGGGATGGTTACCAAAGCGATTGAAAGGGCGCAGAAACGGGTTGAAACGCAGAACTTCTCGATTCGTAAACATACGCTGGAGTATGACGATGTTATGAATGCCCAGCGTGAGGTTATCTATAACCGTCGACTCGCCGCCCTTGAACAGAAATCTATTAAAGACGAAGTTACTGAGCTGATCGAAGTTGTTCTCGAATCATTTGTCGAAAACTATTGCCCCGAAAAAGAGTATCCCGAAAACTGGGATTTTGGCGGACTTAAAACTGACGTTCGCAATACATTTTTGATCGATCTGAAATTCAAAGAAGAAGATATTCCGGCACTGACCCGTGAGACATTATATGATAATGTCCATAAAGCGATCAATACATTTTACGAGCAGAAAGAACGGTTGTATGGTGTTGACATCATGCGCAAACTTGAGAAATATGCCGTTCTGGTGACCATTGACAGGCACTGGCGCGATCATATGTATGAGATGGATCAGCTTAAAACCGGTATTGGTCTGCGATCATATGGTCAGCGAAATCCATTGATCGAGTACAAAAAAGAATCGTTCGAATTGTTTTCTGATCTGATCGGTGTTGTTGATAAAGATATTGTCGGCATGGTGTTCAAACTGCAGGTAAATATCCCCGAGGAAGAACGTATACAGCGACAAAAAGAGATGGCAAGTCAGGATCTGGTGGCATCGCATCAGGAAACAGCCGGAATGGGATTCGGTTCGGCGACGAAATCAGATGAAGGTTCCCCTATGGCGGCGGCATCAAAACGCGGTAAAGCCAAACCGGTTGTCCGTCAGGGAAAGAAGGTCGGCCGTAACGAACCCTGCCCCTGCGGATCAGGCAAGAAATACAAAAAATGCCATGGTGCTGGGTGAGGAAAACATGGATGAAATACTGGGCAATCTAAGCAATACTGTTTATCATATTTATAAGGACGGAAATGTATATCAAGTAACATTACCATCAAGCGGTCATCTTCAGCTATTGGGCAGGGATGGTTATTCTTATTTTTTTTCAATAAACAATATCGATGATAGTGATATCGATAAACATTCAAGTAAAGAAGTATTCATTGCAGGTATTTACCATTCAACGCTACCAAAAAATGAAAGCGGATCTTTAATATTTCAAATTATTTGTGGTCGCGCTTGTTATAAAATAATTAATAAAAAAATATATGAGATAGATACTAATCCAGCAAACTATGAAGAATTTCTGTATAAAAATAAAAAAGACAAAAAGAGTGTTCAAGCTGCAATCTTAAATTATATCTCTAAGAGATATGATGAATTTCATCAAAAGCCATTCCTAATATATGAAATTGTAACGGCACTTAAATTCAACTATAGGACTATTCTTAATCAAATAGATCGATTTATAAGGGACGGGGTTCTTGACTGTAATTATAATATGCATCCTCTCGATACCTTACCTAAAGAAGAACAAATTAGACATAGGGTAACAAAAGGCCCAAAATTTGATACGCAACTTAATCGATTAGATAAATTTCGTAACATTACAACGCAAAATGATTCCGGCAAAAATAGTGAGCCCGATAATTATAAATACGACATAGCACTATCATTTGCTGGTGAGAACCGAAATATAGCTGAAGAGCTGGCTAATGGTCTTAAAGATGAAGATGTGCGGGTATTTTATGACGACTATGAAAAAGAAGATCTATGGGGAAAAGACTTATATCAGCATTTTCAAAAGGTGTATCGAGATCGAGCCCGTTACTGCATAATCTTCGTTTCTGTGGCATATGCAGAGAAAATTTGGACACGACATGAGTTGAAGCAAGCCCAAGCACGAGCATTTAGGGAAAACCAAGAGTATATTTTGCCTGTTCGCTTGGATGATACAGAAATTCCAGGCTTAAATGAAACAATCGGCTACATAGATTTGCGGAATCATACAATAGAAGAACTAAAAGAAATAACTCTTAAAAAGCTTGCGAATGAATAAAGGTAGCTGTGGTAGCCCACCGCTTGTTATAAATCCTGAGATAAACGAAGGGCGGTGGGTTTCTTATTGTAAAAAATTCAAATCTTGACTTCAATTTCGCATAATACTATATTTAAGTAGTTCTATTATCTGAAAAATATTACTGTGGAAAAAATCGTTTAACAGAAGGAGCTAATTTCATGGGAAGAATTATCCTTACCTTAACAGTGTTTTTTCTGTTCACTGCAAATCTTTTTGCTTTTACTCCACCCAAAAAACTCAACTGGGGTATGACATATAAGGAGGCCAAGAAACACCTGGGGAAAGAACTCCCAAAGGATCAAAGGCTAAAACTTGGTAAATTGAAAGACGTCAAAGGAATGGCGGGATATAAATCCGCTGAGTTAAAAAAATCGAAAATACTTAAAAAGAAAACATACTTTACGGCATTGTACTTTGACGATACTGGAAAACTTGGCAGCTTTCTGTATATGTTCATGTGGGAAAACAGCGAAGATACAAGAAAGGCAGAAGAAGGATTTTCAGGTTATGCGGGCAAAGGAAGAGAAGAATGTTGGGCATTTCAACAAAATTTGGTACAGAAACTGACATCAAAAAATGGTGAACCAGTTGTTGATGAAACGATTGATAAACGTGGGGAAATAATCGCCAGTAAAACACAATATAAAGTCCAGTGGGTTGATGCTGATACGGGTGACGAAATCAATCTTATTTTGTCAAGGAGTATGCATAAGGATTTCGTATTTGGAGAAACTGACAGATATGTTCTCTATTTAAGTTATGCTAATGAAAAAATGATCAAAGCGACAGAAGCAGCAGAAGAGGCATCTGATGCAGAATCTGATGATCTTTAAAAGATCAGTATTAGTAGGGCGGTAGTTGAAATCCGCCACAAGCGGATGAAACTCTCGCCTATATATAAGGCTGGGTGCCCCATGTCTTTAGACGTGGGATTAGATTGTCCTACCCCTAAAAAGGCGGGGTACCCTAAGCAAAATCACCACTGATTTACTGTTAATATTTTCCCCCCATCTTTAATACAATAGAGATACAGAGTTATTGAAAAATAAATTTAGGAGACAATTTATAGCTTCAAAAACCTTTTATCGGAAAAGCAAACCCATTTCCCTGTAACATTATGAACAATACTATATTATAAGGAATTATCTATACCATAAATCAAAAACGGTACAAAATTTAGTAGTAAATTTGTCGAGACCATGCGGGATTTCGAACTATACCAATTTTAGGATTATTTTTTTGTGTGGTTTTAGAATTGAAACAATAATCGAAACGGCCAAGAGACCACCGATGGTGGCGAGCGCCCACATATCGGGGATTAGATAAAAAGAGAAATAGCAAAAAGACGTTTTTTGATCAAAAAATAACGCAACAAGGTAACTAAGTGGGGATATTGGAGTGATTTAGTCCATTATTTTCTTGACATTCTTAAATTATAACTTATCATGATTACTATATACTAATTAATTTATACGACTGCTTAAATTTTATTCGCACCATTAACAAGATGCTCTGTGGGTATATCTATTTCGTGCGGTCGACAACTGTGGATAGTCCACAAAAAAGGAGTACTTATGAGGCGGTCGCTAATCTCTTTTCTATTTATTTATGTGTTGTTGATTAATTGTGCCGGGAGCTTGGTTGCGCAGGAGTGCAGTAAGGACATGACCATCTATGGCGCAATCACAGCCGCATCGGGAGATGTTTCCTTCGGTAGAGAAATTTATGTGGCCGGCGATGTTAATAATGACGGCTACTCTGATATTTTGGCATTGGCAATTGGGGGACAATTCAGTAGCAACGCAATGGCCATCGTATATTCCGGCTTAACCGGTGATTCTATTCGCACATATTATAATAACAATTCGCATATCCGTGGTGCCGGCGGCTTTGGATATTTTGATGATGATGATTACGCCGATGTTTTGGTTAATGGCGTGATTTACTCGGGACTTTCGGGCGACACACTTGCCGATTATAGTGATGTCGCTCAGTACGGTATCAGTGGCGGCGATCTTAACGCCGACGGTAAACATGATATAGTTGTTCCCAATATCAATTGGTCAACCACTGATGGCCGCGTCGATGTTATCTCCGGGGCCAATGGAGACACTCTTCATTCATGGACTGGTCGCAGTGGATATGCCGGAACATTTGGCTGGTCCATTGCTGTTGCCGGTGATGTTGACGCTGATGGCACCAATGATATAATAATCGGTGAACCCAGATATGATTCCGGTACTTTACCTTCCGGAAAAGATAAAGGACAGGTTTATGTATATTCGGGTAGAACCGGTTACAAACTATATTCTCGTGTCGGTCCCTCGGCTTACGGACAATTTGGTTATAACGTTGAAGGTGCCGGTGATCTGGATAATGACGGTTTTGATGATATTCTAATCTCCGGTCAGAATGAAACCAGCATGAGCCCACTCAAAGTCTGGGCCTATTCCGTAAAACTAAAATCTTTAATACATTCGGTATCCGGTTCCTTATACAAGGACGAGTATGGAGCGGCAATGGATGGAATTGGAGATATAAACCAAGATGGTTATGACGATTTCGCGGTCTCTGCCTATAGATATGATTATTCTGCAAGCCATACAAGAAATCGTGGCAATCTATATATATACTCGGGTATCGATGGTTCTCTTATACAGGAGACATATAAGGTGAATATATCACCTCTTGAACTCCTCGGTACAGCCATTCGTGGATTGGGCGATATTGACAGTGATGGCAACCCTGATTTTGCCGCAGGGGCAATATGGGCTCGCGCTCCGGGTGATCCGGCCAATGAATATCGAGGTGCGGTTTATGTTTACAGGTGCCCCATGCCCACCAATATAAGTGAGGAAATTTCCATTGAGATACCGGAAAATTTTGCGCTTAAACAGAACCACCCCAATCCGTTTAATCCGGAAACTGTTTTTGAATACGGTATTACCAAACAATCTCAGGTTACAATTGAAGTATTTAATGTCACAGGCCAAAAAATAAGAACGCTGGTCAATGAAATAGTATCGGCAGGATCTTACCAGGTTGTTTGGGATGGCCGCAATGAGTTTTTAGAACAGGTGGCTTCTGGAATTTATTTTTATCGTATAAATACTGGCGATTACACGGATACAAAAAAGATGGTATTACTTAGATAGTTAAGTCCTTATAGATTATCTTTTTTGTGTGGTTTTATAATCGAGATGATAATTGATATCGCCAATAAAAACGCGATTATACCAAGAGCCATCATATCGGGGATTTTGTAAAAGGCCGACAGTAACATCTTGACACCTACAAACGACAAAATTGCAGAGAGACCATATTTGAGATAATAGAACATATCCATCAAACCGGCCAGTGCAAAATAAAGTGCCCTTAATCCCAAAATAGCAAAAACATTTGATGAGTACACAATAAACGGGTCAAGAGTGATCGCAAAAATGGCGGGGATCGAATCAACAGCAAAAACCACATCGGTAGTCTCAATCACTATCAAGACAACAAACAATGGTGTGCCAAATTTTTTCCCGCCTTCTTTCACGAAAAAATGGCCATTGCGATAATTTTTTGTTAGCGGAATAAAACGCCGGACAAGTTTTAGAATCGGGTTTTTATCCGGGTCGACTTTGGAATCGCCAGAGACACCCATTTTTATACCGGTATAAACCAAAAATGCGCCAAAAACATAAATTATCCAATGGAATTTGGCGATAAGCAATGCCCCAACACCAATAAAAATACCGCGCATCAGTAAGGCACCAATGATCCCCCAGAAAAGAACTTTATATTGATATTTATCAGGAACGCCAAAATATGTGAATATCAAAAGAAAAACAAAAATGTTATCGATACTAAGTGATTTTTCAATCAAGTAACCAGTGAAAAACTGAAGTGCTTTGGCTTCACCCAGCCAAAAATAAATAACGACATTAAAACAAAGCGATACTGCTATCCATATAGCCGACCATATCAAACCTTCTTTGGCAGTAATTTTATGATCCTTGCGGTGAAAAATCCCAAGATCAAGCGCCAACATCGCCAGCACCAGAAGATTGAAGCCGCCCCAGATGACATATTTATTGGTTAACAGTTCCTGCAATTGGCTTAACTACTCCTAAAAAACATCAAATATTAATATTTATTCTGGAATATCCATATCTTTGGATCTAAAACCGATTCGTGGAAATGGATTAACTATCGAACTGGCAATATTTGTTAAATGTGAAGCTACTCGTTTCAAATACCTGAAATACAACGCCAAAACAACGGCATCCGATGGATTCGGCGGCGTATTTTTGCCGCGAATAATATCGCCCATCATTTTATCGCATTGGGAAGATATATCACGATGCTCCATCATCATTTGTTTGGCCAGATCAATATTGGGGCCAGCCAGCACTTTTATGATTTGGTCAAATCGAACGAAAAGAAGCTTTTCAATTTCGGCTAAATCATTTTCATATGTTCCGGCATCAAGTCGGGTTGGATGTGCCTTGGCCAACTCCGTAATATTTTTGGAAAAATCACCAATCCGTTCAACATCAATAACAATTGAAACCAGTGCTAAACCCGGGACAATATTATGCACGCCAGAGATAGTCAGATGCGTCAAGACATTACGTCGTACTTCTCGTTCGTATTTGTTAATCTGTTTATCTTTCTCATAGATATCAAAAGGAAGCTCGGCGTTATCATGGTCACGAAGAGATTCTTTTGATGCGCGGAACATCTCCAGATCAGATTCAAGCATCGTTATAGTAGTCTCAAGCGCTTGATCAAGAAGATTCTCTTTTCCAAAAAGTTCTATAAATTTCTTATACATAACTTGTTACCTTAAAAGATATATTAAAATTATCGGTATAATGAAAAAAGTCAACACAATAAAAGAAATCGGATACAGTTTTGATTTTGCAGTCAATTCAGAAATTTTTTCAGCTATAGCTATGGGGATTTTCGCCAATGGCAGGAAAATCGATATTCCAATTATATTAAATAATAAATGTGAAAAAGCTACTGCCGCCGCCGCTGAATTCTGAGTTACTAATGAAGCCAGGATAGCAGTTACAGTTGTGCCAATATTGGCTCCCAGGGTATATGGAAAAACCTGACGAAGAGTTAGAACGCCAGCGCCAATTAATGGAACTATAATTGAAGTTGTAATGGATGACGATTGGACAATGGCGGTTAAAATAATACCAAGTGTAAGAGCGCGAAAAGTAGTTTTGAATATATAGCGGCTGAAAAATCCCTCTACCCGGGAAAGAACTAACGATTTCATGATATCGACCATAAACTTAAGAGCAACAAAAAGCAATAAAATTGCCGCTATAGCCGATAACCAGCTTATATCACCAAGAATATGAATAATATATGAGGCTACGGGTTTAGTAATAACATTGATTGGAGAGGCAAACTCCAGACCACCAGCATTTTCAAAGGCCTTTTCCAAAAACAGGGCTGTATGACCAAGAAAATTGGTAAAATATTGAAGTGGGAATATCAAAATGACCACCAAAACATTAAATACATCATGCACAATCGCTCCACTAAAGGCTCGCCCGAATTCTTGTGATCGGTTAATATGTGCCAATGAAACCATTGTATTGGTTATTGTTGTTCCAATATTGGCCCCCATCACAATCGGAATTGCACCTTCAATAGAAATCAGTCCACCGGCAACCATGCCCACAACAATAGATGTTGTCGTTGAGGATGATTGAATAATCGATGTCGCCAATATTCCAATAAACAGACCAATAATCGGATTTGATGTGGTGGCGAGTAAGGTTTCGGCAAACTCCTTGCCAAACAGCTTAAACGATGCCCCCAATAAGGTTATAGATAGTATGAAGACATAGAGGGCAGCCAAAAGACCAATAGGTTTTAATATTAAGCCAAGCTGTTGTTTAGAAGGATGAGACAGAAAATCGAAAAATTTACTCACATTTGGATCCTGTCCATTAAGTGCACTTTTATCTTTCGAATGTTCTCAGTCATAAATTTGAGGCGAATATATTGCTGATCGATTTACATGTCAAGAGGATATTAAT
>JAAERC010001151.1 GCA_024230695.1 Candidatus Zixiibacteriota bacterium | reverse complement strand
GAAGGCGAAGGACCATCATCGGGACAGGGGTATTGGACAAATATGCTGATAACATCGGCTGACCCGGTGGCAGTTGATGCGGTAGCCTCGGAAATAATAGGTCTCAAACCAGATAAAGTTCCGGTAACCAAAGCGGCCTCAGATGCCGGGCTTGGTATCGGGTATATCGAGGCAATAAAAGTCGTTGGGAAAAGCCTTGAATCAGCCAAAGTCTCTGATTTTAAGTTGACATCAAATCGGACGATGGAGCTGATTCCAAAGTTTCTGGTCAAAATCATCGATCCGCTTATTTGGGTCCGCCCCGATATCGACCAGGCTCTTTGCTCCAACTGCAATACATGCGTAACTTCTTGTCCGGTAGGCGCGATGGACGCCAAAGATAAATTGGTCCCGGTGATTGACTACGATCTTTGTATTAACTGCTGGTGCTGTCATGAACTTTGTCCCGAGGATTCTGTATATATCAGTAAATCGTGGCTTGCCCAAAAATTTATCCGGTAAATCTTTTTAGCGCAATTCCTGCGCCACAGAAAATTTCTCTTGACAAACTCGTTGATATTTAATAGCTTGGAGATAAGCAGAAGTTGCGATACCCTAAGAGGATTTTAGAAGAACAGATTAATATATTTAGATTAGCATAATAATGTTGGGCATAGAAATCAATTAATGCCCGTTTAGTTAAATAAGGAGGCTGATATTATGAAGATGGCCAAGATTTTTACGGTGCTGTTAACGCTCGTCCTGGCTGTTTTTTGCTTGAACGGACAATTTGCCTTTGGGGAACACCCATGGGACGAAACAACCATTGTGGATGGCGGCGATGGCGGCGATCTTGATGGGACCAACCCAAGTGATCCTGATGATGGCACAGATAGCCCTAACAAGGCTGGCTCTGTTTCGCCCGAAGCACATCCAGATGATATGTTTATTTTGGATCTCATTGAGTTTACTTTAAGAACCAGTATCTTTATGTAAAGTAAATGTTTTACCGTTGTGCCTTGGTTTTGTTAAAGATCAAGAAAAGCAAAAAAAAATAGTTAACACAAGCTAGCCCGAAAGGGCATAAAAAGAAAGATTTTATGAGCCTTACCTCACGTCAAAAAAAAGGTTTTGATTGCAGGCTTTTGGAAATCGAAGAGTTATTCCGCCAAATTAGACTTGATATAG
>JAAERC010001150.1 GCA_024230695.1 Candidatus Zixiibacteriota bacterium | reverse complement strand
ATCCAAGGATATTCTTATAAATCCGTCAAATCTATTTTGGACAAAGGCCTGGATAGTCAGCCTTTGCCGGAAGAGAAGGCAACTCAGGAACTCTTGCCTTTTTCCCATAAAAATATAAGAGGCGCCCATTATTACACCAACCCAACTAAAGGAGGAGAAAACTATGATTCTGGAACAGACCCTAGAGAAACTGAGAAAAATGAAGCTTTACGGCCTGCTGGCGGGTATCGAAGAACAGATTAATCAACCGGATATGGTGTCTTTAAGTTTTGAAGACCGCTTTGGCTTATTGGTTGATCAAGAATGGAATTTTAAAGAAAATCGCAAGCTTGATTACCGCCTTCGGGTGGCCAAGATAAAAATCAAAGATGCTTCCGTTGAACAAATCGATTATCGGATCAAGCGAAATCTAAATAAAAAATTGATGCTCTCTCTAGTTCATCTGGATTGGATTGAAAAACAACAAAATATTATCATCACTGGTCCCACCGGCTGTGGCAAATCTTTTTTGGCATGTGCCCTGGCTCAAAAAGCCTGCCGCGATGGTTATTTGACTTTGTATAAGCGTGCTCCGAGATTATTTAATGAATTGAATATTGCCCGGGCTGACGGCTCTTATGGTAAATTACTTCTAAAGCTCGCGCGTGTTAATCTTTTAATTATTGATGATTGGGGGATTGCTACTCTCACGGATATGGAAAGAAGAGATATTTTAGAAATTCTAGAAGATAGATATAATACTACTTCTACTCTTATTACTTCTCAAATTCCTATTGAGAATTGGCATGATACTATTGGGGATCCTACCCTGGCGGATGCCATTCTCGATCGGGTTGTTCATAATGCTCATAAAATATT
>JAAERC010001149.1 GCA_024230695.1 Candidatus Zixiibacteriota bacterium | reverse complement strand
CAATGTTATCTATCCTCGTCTGGCTATCGCCCGAGAGATTTTAGAGGCGATTCATCGCGGACATATTGGACAAGTGGTCAGAATCCGAAATCTTGATATTGAGGCACTTAGAATCACGGCTGAGCAAAATAGTCCGATTACCGGAAAACCGCTTCAGCATATTCGAAGCAAAATCCAGAAGGGATCTATTATTAGTGCCATTATCCGCGAAGAGGAGATGATAATCCCTGATGGAAATAGTGTTATTGAACCGGGCGATCAGATGATTGTTATTTCATATACAAAACATCTATCGCGGGTTCGAAAATTATTCAAGTCTCGAAAATAGTTATTATTTATGAATAAGAAAACTGTCTTTTATGTTGCCGGCCGTTTGATGCTTATTATGGCCGGAATCCTGATTGTTCCTCTGGGGATAGCTATTTTTTATAATCCACCAGAAAGTTTTTCTGATATAATTAATGAGCCGGAGAAACTTGGGTTTTTATTGGCAATTATTTTTTCAGCTTTGGTCGGTCTGATCCTATCGATCTCCTGTCGCTCAAAATCAGAACTTGAGGGTATCAGAGAGGGGTTCGCGATTGTTTCTGTCGCCTGGGTAACGCTTGGTTTTATGGGGGCAATACCATTTTTTATATATTTTCTTTCAACGTCGGGAGACTATTCATTCGCGAATATAATATTAGCTTTTACCGATGCATATTTTGAGTCGAGTAGCGGTTTTACGACAACCGGTTCCAGCATTTTAAGTAATATTGAGGCTCTTCCCAAAGGACTTCTTTTTTGGCGCAGTCTAACGCATTGGCTTGGCGGGATGGGAATTATCACACTGGCTATCGCGATATTTCCGGCGATGGGTGTTTCCGGTTATCATATGTTTAAGGGTGAAGTACCCGGCCCCACAACAGAAAGAATCCAGCCTCGTCTTGCTGAGACTGCCGCGATATTGTGGGGAGTTTACGCGCTGCTCTCTCTAGCTGAGGTGATTCTACTGGCGGCGGGAGGAATGAATTGGTTTGACTCGCTTTGTCATACCTTTGGAACTCTGGCAACCGGTGGCTTTTCGACCTTGAATGGTTCTATTGGTCAGTACAACAGTAATTATTTTGACTGGATAATCACAATCTTTATGTTTTTGGCCGGCGTTAATTTTTTGATTCATTATCAGGTTATTCGAGGGAATTTTTCCGATATATTTTCGAATAAGGAATTTCATTTTTATGTAAAAGCGATAGTGATCACCATCGTTGTTTTTACTGGAATACTTTATTTCGCCGGAATAAAACCGGTTGAGCAGGCGAGAGATCATTTTCAATACGAGCCGTTGCCTCAGGAGCAGTTTGCCGAACATGTGGAGGCTGAAGCTGAAAAGGTGTCGACACTTTATGGGGCATTTCGGCAGGCATCATTCCAAACAGTGGCAATTATCACTACGACCGGTTATGGAACAGCCGATTTTGATCTCTGGCCCGATTTTTGCCGATTTGGGTTATTGTTTCTGATGTTCTGGGGAGGTTGTGCCGGATCGACCGGGGGCGGTATGAAAATTATCAGGGTGCTGGTGATATTTAAAGCCGGATGGCGAGAGCTTTTAAAAATGATGCGACCGCATCTGGTGGCGCCATTAAAAATTGGTCGATCCAGTATGAGTGAGGATCGGGTTGTAAATATTATCGCGTTTTTTATTATGTTTATGATTTTGTTTGTGATCGGATCATTATTGATGACCCTTTTTATTCCGGATCTGGTAACGGCGATTACGACTGTGGCTGCTTCATTGGGTAATATTGGTCCGGGATTGGGAGGTATTGGTTCAACACAGAATTATGGCTGGATACCAATTCCTGGTAAATGGATACTGATTGTTTTTATGTTATTAGGACGACTTGAAATATTTACGATTCTAATAGCATTACGCCCGGCGACATGGAAAAAATAAATAAAATATAGATAGATTTATAAAACTCTGGGAAAAGGAAAGGAATGATAAGATGAAAATGAGAGAAAGTATTATTCTTATTGGAATAATAGTTATGGGAATGGCTTCATTTTCAGCCGCCGATGTCATCATTGAGACTAAAACCGATATGGACATGATTGGTGCCGGCAAGGTTGATATGAGCCAGGTTCAGTATATTAAAAATGATCGTTCATATGATGAAAGTGTTACGACATTGTCCGGGCAAATGGCGGCTATGACCGGCGGTAAAAAAGTAAAAAATGTTCAAATAGTCAGACTTGACAAGGGAATTGGCTGGACTATTAATCCTGACGAAAAGAGTTTTACGGAATTTAGTTTTGAGCAGATGAAATCAAATTTTGCTCAAAGTAAACAGCAAAATCAGGCCAATACACCTTTGGGCGAATATGATTGGAAAACTGATATTTCAAAAGATCTTAAAACAGAAACAATCTTGGACGTTGATTGCAAAGGAATTAGAGCTGTCTCAGTTGGTGTTAACAAGAATGATCCGAAAGATTCGGTCTTTATTACCAATGAGCAATGGTTTTCTGATGAGGTCTCCGGTGGTGATGAGTTTATTGATTACTCTGAAAAAATGGCCGAAGCTGTGGGAACCGGAAAAGGATTTATGAATCAGATGAGCATGAATCCGATGTTGGCGAGATTCGGGAATCAGTTTGAGGAGATAGCCAAAGAATTTGAAGCTTGTGAAGGTATTCCCCTTAAGACAGTTTTAATTGTTGAAGGTACAATTAACCCAATGGCGGCGGCCATGGGCGACCGGAAACTTGATGAAGAAACAAAAGCGATGATGAAGAAGATGGGAATGGCTCTTCCTGATGAAACTCCCGAAGGCGGTCGTCATAACTTTATCTCATTGACTAGTACTATCACAAAGATCGAAGAGAAGTCAATTGAAGACAGTAGATATGAGGTTCCGGAAGGGTACCAGAAAAAATAATCATTAGTTTTATTTTTTATTACGAAATATCTATAGCCGGGTGTTTAGAAACGCCCGGTTTTTTTTATTTAATATAATTTTAGGATTGTAATGCTTCGATTGGTTTTTTTTCTGTGAATCGAAGACATATTTGCAGTGCAACAAAACCTGCCGAGCAGTCAAAATCAATAATGTAAATTGATTGATTCCTTTTTTTATCATATTCGGAAAGATTACTTTCATCGGTTACAGCGGGTGTTGATATCTCGGTTTTAAATCCTTCATCCCATAACAATGTGCGAGTGTTACCGGCGATTTGATTTATTATTTCACCGACTCCGTCATAAACGTCTTCGTCTGAAAGCTCTTCTGGCTCACACAAGGCGATATTGGCGGCCAATTGTCTGGCCATATCCTTATTTAAACAGATTTCTACTTTTCCAGCCGGGATGCCGACAAAAAGTATTGTACCATAAATATCTGTTTCGGAAATCTGCTCATCGATCTTTCGGGCACCGGTGGCCTTAACGGGTACCGATGAGAATGCAGAAAAGATTCCGATTGAAGACTGGGCAAATGAAGATAGAATCAAAGATATTTCTTTTTGCTTAGAAAGCTGTGGCATTATAAATCACCCGTTTAATTGATTTTCATTGGTCGATTGTTTTTTGCCGATTGAAGTATTTTTTGGATCCTTTCGGAGAGTTCTTCTGGCTTATATGGTTTAACTATGTAGGAATCGGCGCCAGCCTTAAT
>JAAERC010001148.1 GCA_024230695.1 Candidatus Zixiibacteriota bacterium | reverse complement strand
CCACACACCATTTCCATCAAATTGACTGGGACATTCCCATTCCTCAACATTAGTAATACTGCTGTCGCCGATAGGATCGTAACATCGGTCAACATCGAGGAATCCATGTAATAAGGTATCAACATGAATCGAATCGCATCCTTCTGGTTGCGGACAATCGGATTCCATAACGCGGTTCCAATACATACAATCAACTTCAGGAACAAGCCAAGTCTCACACATAAAAAACGTGTTATATTCAACATATTCGCTGCCAACACCAATTGAGGTCCCGTCCTGATCGGAAAAATTAAAGTAATCAATAATACTGGCCTTGATCATGAGAGAAGAAGTTCGTACCGTAGTAGTATCATCCAACGGGAAAATATCACCCAAAATCCTAATCAACGGCGTATCACTATATTGAGGACCAATTCCAGAAGTACGGGTATCTGGAGGAGGGCCCTGTTGATCAGCAAAAGCCGTAATCAACATATCCTGTCCATTACCTGATAATGAACGCGTAGTGATCATCTCCCAACCACTACATAAGGTTCCAACGGTATCAACATTTCCAACAAAAGCTTCGGCAATTTCAATGTAAACCGGGTCAACACCCTCGGTCCATTCAATAAAAACCGGGTCGGTACAATTGGGGTAGGTTCCATCTGTACACTTATAATATCCAAGCTTTTGAACTGAATCGGCGCAATTAGGATATTCTCCGTCGATACAAACCCAGGTCGGCGATGCGACCACTGAATCTGTTGGAATTGGAGGATTACCAGAATCCCATTCGGTATAAATATAGTAGACCTCGTATTCAATAATATCCAAACTGGCCTGAAACTCCATAATATCCGGGCGACTAAGTTGGATCCAAAGGTTAAAACCAGCAATGGAATCAGTAAAGTTGTTCAAATAAATTGAGATTGCAGAATTTTGGTCTCCCGGCATTCCCGTGGTATCACCCACAAAAACTTCTAAATCATAGGCTCTATTCATATCATCGCTGTAAGTAGTACCTGCTGAAAAAATAACCAGCAGAAAAATAATGCTTATAATCGGCCAAAGCCTCGAGACATTGGGACGGTAGGGCATCTTTGCCTCCATGAAGTTTGTTATCTCTTTTACTATCCCTTAGCTACTTTACCTATAAACAACTTCCTTTGGAAATTATTTGATCTTCCTGGGTATTTCGACCAAGGTGATTTCTAATCACCTTATCGGTCAAAAATGCTGTCAATTCAGTCCTGCTAATTTTGCTACGTTTAATTATTACGTAGATTCCTTATTTGCGAGCGATTCTTACCGCTCTTAGTAGAAATAGAGTAACTTTGCTTTTTAGCAATGCACTATTAGAATTTGTGTTTTTAGAAGACCAATATTACCTTATAACTTTTTGTTAAGAAGGTTAACTGCGGACATAACACCTT
>JAAERC010001147.1 GCA_024230695.1 Candidatus Zixiibacteriota bacterium | reverse complement strand
GCTGAATAAAATTATATCAGCCTGTGTGAATAATAACTAAATATATTAATTTGTCAAATACTATCGGCCGCAAAACCGCACTGGTATTGAAGTTTTAAGCAACTGTTTTAAATGACTTTTTAAAAATCATACAGATAAATTATAAGCTATAAATCGTTCAAGAATTTTTATTGGGTGGTGGCGTGGATCGAATCGCATTCGGTTACAATAATCGAGCCGAATCTTCCGGTGAAGTTTAGTTTGGAGACGGAGTTTGCCAGACCATCGGGGAAAACTGTCGGAATTGATATGCCCGGAACCGGTGAATCTTTATAGCCATAAACATTGATATAATACCAGCCAGTATCAAGCTCACCGGATGGTAACGCGAATGCATCAGTATCAAATGTCGCTGATGTAACTCCTGAAGTCACAAATGCTGAGTAGCCGGCATTATTATATATATCATCAGTTTTGGCCGCTGAGTAAATATAGCCGTCAACATTTGTCGGTGTCGACCATTCCAGTTGAACCAAATTGCCCGGCGTTAATGGGGCGTCCCCGGCGGGGATTTTTGATGTGATCTCAAAATCAGATGCGATAGAAAACATC
>JAAERC010001146.1 GCA_024230695.1 Candidatus Zixiibacteriota bacterium | reverse complement strand
CTTCTTCCCACCTTTCAATGAAATGATGGCCGAATTAGATGAGCGCCTTTCAATCGTTTCTATTTTGCTAAATTTGATTTTTCTTTTCCGATTACCTTCGCTACCATCAAGAATATCGGTATCGAACGATTCATCCATATCCCAAGAGATAAATCCAGTATATTCGTCGCCCCTGTCAACAGCCACAGTGCCATACAAGCGGTTGCCAAATCTGCAATCACGCTTTGGAGTTTTTTGAAACTCAATTTTTTCTATATCATCCCAATATAATTCTATAGTTCCTTCATCCTCAGTATCAATCAGTATTTCACGGATATCATTGCCAATATCACCGGAACCATTTTCCAAATATACTTCCTCACCCGATTTTAATTCTAAAAGCACTTCATCGTTTCCGTCGGGAGTCAATGTTTTAATATGACCAAATCTTATTCCCGATTGAGCATTACCAGACCATCCCCAACTATTTCTTGATCGACCGCTATTATAAATTGTTACACCAAAAATTGTAATTTCCTCTTCCCCGTCGTCATCGTAATCATCTTTGTATCGACGATGTTTTTTTCGTGATTCTCGTCTCAATTCTTTGTCACCGTCAAGAACATCATCCCAGGCTACCTCATTTTTATCCCACCTTATAAATCCTTCCAACACCTCATCATCAATTGTGTAAACCTTACCATAAATTAAACCAGGATCAGCAATTGCTGAAGCCGTAATAAACAACATCAAAAGAGATAAAAACGATAAACCAAAAAACTTGCTCTTGAAACTCATAAAAAACTCCTTTTATATTTATTTTTCTATTAAAATAGACGCTAAATCAAACGAAAAGTTTCGTAATAATTCATATTCTACCATAAAGTTACAGAAATTATTTATAATTATGGAAATTGAATGAAATTGTTTATTTCAGCAAGACCATCTTCTTAACAATAGCATAATCCTCAGTTTCCAGGCGATAGAAATAGATACCACTTGGGGCCTTATGAGAACTATTTCTCATCGTTCCATCCCAGTCAAAGCGATGTGTTCCGGCCACAAGTTTAACACTACTATAATCAAAAACTGTTTGGCCCAATATATTATAGATTTTCATTGAGACACTGGAATTGCTATTTAACATAAGGTCGATCGAAGTCGAACTATTAAATGGATTTGGATAATTTTGAGATAGATATAGATCATTGGGAATATTTTCAGGAATATCCTCTTCAATATCTGTCGGATTACCAATAATTAACTCGCCGGGTATCACATACGGAACCTTCTTTTCCAATGATTCTGACAAAATATATAATCCGGAGCTGTCTGAGGAAAGCGTGTCAATTTTATTAAAGACATCATTGTTCCCCGCAGTAAAAAATAGTGACGCAATTTCATAGTTTCCCGGCATAATCAACTCGGTATCAAAAACAGTTTCATTTAGTCTTAGACCTATTTCCGCTTCTCCACCGCCAAAACTTGAGTAGAAATCTACGGTTGATGGCAATTCCGCTGTATTCGGTACAATCGAATCAAGTTCGGCCGTATTATTATCAAAACCGATAGGTAAATAGACAGCCTTGGACGGATCGGATAAATTCAGATAAAGGGGAATCACCGCCATTTGTCCCGGCATTGTGTTAGTACCGGCGATCAACACAGTATCATCTGATGAGATATAAAGATAAACCGGTACTGAAATGTTTTCATTAAATGAAACACTATCATAAATCACAATATCTGTTCTATATGAGCCGGTAGTCAATT
>JAAERC010001145.1 GCA_024230695.1 Candidatus Zixiibacteriota bacterium | reverse complement strand
GGAATAAATGGTGTTTGGTGGTCATTAACAATCACATCGTTGATCAAGACCGTTGTCTTATTGTTCTGGTTTAAACAGGGTAAGTGGAAAAAGAAAAAAATCTAATATTTAATGGCCTTGACTTTAATTCACTGCTCCTTTAACTTAAAAACTGGCTAGATTTGGTTTTGAATAAATAAAACAGGGAATTCAATGGAACGCTTTATAAGATATAAGACTGCTGAAAAAATAAGTTGGGGGATATTTGGAGAGGATAATATTGCCGAGATATCTGGTAATCCTGCTCTTGGTTTTGAGAAAACAGGGAATTATTATGAGTTGTCGCAAATTATATTATTGGCTCCTGTGGAACCAAGTAAAATTATATGTGTCGGCTTAAATCATCGTGACCATGTAAAAGAATCCCAATCGGCAACAAAAGTTCCGGAATCTCCTGTTTTATTTATGAAACCTCCCTCGGCATTAATTGGTCCGGGAGATAAAATAATCCATCCGGAGATGTCCAAACGTGTTGATTATGAAGCTGAGTTGGCGGTTATAATTGGGCGCACCTGTTTTCAGGTGGCCGAGGTTGAAGCGGAGGATTATATTTTTGGTTATACATGTGCCAATGATGTTACCGCTCGCGATCTTCAAAAAAGTGATGGACAGTGGACACGAGGTAAAGGCTTTGATAGTTTCTGTCCAGTAGGCCCCTGGGTCATTAGTGATCTTGCTTATGGAGATCTGTCTATTGAGTCATACCTCAACGGTGATCTTAAGCAATCTGGAAGAACTTCAATGATGATATTTCCGGTTCCTTTTTTGGTTTCATTTATTTCGAAAGTG
>JAAERC010001144.1 GCA_024230695.1 Candidatus Zixiibacteriota bacterium | reverse complement strand
TTTTTAAAAATTCCTGTTAAAAAAATGTCTTGACTTGAAATATTATTAAAATATTATGGATTCCAAAAGACTTTGTGCAGATATTAATTACGAGTCTTTTATATTAATGTTAGGAGACATAGTATGGGAAGTATTCGTTTAGCAGAACCGGACCTTGATCTGATACGAGATGTAAAGAAAGCCGGCGGGGACACATTAAATAAATGCTATCAATGTGCGACATGTTCGGTAGTATGTAATCTATCTCCAACCGATAAACCATTTCCAAGAAAAGAGATGTTGTGGACCCAATGGGGCCAAAAAGATAAATTGATGACAGACCCGGATATTTGGTTGTGTCATCAGTGTAATGACTGTACGACACGTTGCCCCAGGGGTGCAAAACCAGGTGATGTACTCGCCGCTATCAGAACAAATATTTATAAGAGTTTTGCATTCCCATCATTTATGGGCAATGCATTGGCCAGTCCCGGAGCCTTGCCGATACTGCTCCTTGTTCCGGTACTACTTCTATTGGGTTGTGTATTATTTTTTGCACCGACCGATGCTGCTGGTGATTATATTTTTATGCAAAGCTCGCAAATTGATTTTGATTTCTTTTTACCGCACAGTTCAGTTGATGCATTATTTGTATTTGGCAATGTTCTTATTTTTATATTCGCATCAGTCAGTTTCTTCCGCTTTTGGAAAGGTTTGAAATCTAGCGGGGGAGAGACAAAACTTTCCTTTGTCGGAGCATTGATTAAAGTTGCTTTTGATATTCTGGGCCATTCAGCCTTCAATAAATGTGAAACAAACAAACCGCGAGCGTTGGGGCATAAGTTATTGATCTATGGTTTTATTGGTGCTATGATTACCACTGGTGCGGTATTCCTTTCGATATTTATTCCACATTATTTGGAGCTTTTGGGTCTCGATTTATTCAAACCGCTGTTTATTTTGCCATTGGGAGTTTTAAATCCATTCAAAATTCTTGGTGTTCTAAGTGGTATTGCCATTTTAATTGGTGGCTCCTTGTTGATTTTCAGACGTTGGACAAACAAAGACGATGTTGGCGCGAATGGGTATGCTGACTATCTGTTCTTATATATGGTTTTCTTTGTTGGATTGACCGGTATGTTTTCATGGCTGACACGGCTGACCGGCATACCAATGCTGGCTTATGTTAATTACTTCCTCCATATGGTTACGGTCTTTTTCCTTCTCTGGTATATGCCATATTCCAAATTCGCTCATATGATTTATCGGACACTGGCACTGGTTTATGCCAAATCAATTGGTCGTGAGGCACGAGTTTAATTAGAAGAGTACTATTTCGATATTTAAAGGAGCTCATTTTATTATGAGCTTCTTTTTTTTTGATAAATATTTTAATCTTGACCGAATGATATCGATATTATTTCTTTTAGTTATAATATTGAAACAAGAAACAAAACGAACTATTAGAAATATATATAATTATGAAAATTGGAAATCAATCAGAAATCGGCAAAATTGAAAAGATTCTAATAAAACATCCCAAAGATGCTTTTGTCTCACAGGAAAATATTAACGATCAATGGAGCGAACTTGGTTATACCTCATCGCCGGTTTATAATGAAGCACTTGAGGAGTATGAACAATTTGTCAATTTACTCAAAAGCGAAATCGAAGACATTTTGTTTTTACCTCCAAATAATAAAACCAGCATTGATTCTGTTTATGTTCGTGACACCTCGATTGTTACTCCTAAAGGAATGATACTCTGCAATATGGGTAAACTGGCGCGACGTGAGGAATCTTTGGCTGTTGAGGAATATTGTAAAAAAGAGCAGATACCAATACTTGGAAAAATAACCGGTGATGGCACTATCGAGGGTGGTGATTTGATTTGGCTCGATAAAAAAACGCTGGCGGTTGGGCGTGGTTATCGGACCAATGATGAAGGTATCAGACAGCTAAAAGAACTTACTGCTGGTTTTATGGATGAAATTATAACAGTACATCTCCCACATTGGGAGGGGCAGAATGATGTCTTTCATCTGATGTCGATAATCAGTCCGATTGATACTAATCTGGCTTTAGTATATTCCCGACTGATGTCGGTTCCGTTTCGTGAGAAATTAATTGAACGGGGGATACGATTGCTTGATGTTCCTGACTCTGAATTCGAAAGTATGGCCTGTAATGTTCTTGCAATTGCTCCGCGCAAATGTATCATGCTTGAGGGAAACAGTCGCACCAAACAGATGCTTGAGGATGAGGGTGTCGAAGTCCTGACTTATAAAGGTAATGAAATATCTCGTAAAGGTGCCGGGGGGCCGACCTGTCTCACTCGCCCGATTCTCAGAATTGGATAATTAATTTAGCTTCGCAACCACTTGGCGACATCGGGGGCGTGATAAGAAATAATAATATCGGCTCCGGCTCGTTTGATAGATGTCAATATTTCAAGTGTTAAACGTTTTTCGTCAACAAGGTTTTCCCGGGCCGCAAGTTTCACCATTGAATATTCACCGCTGACATTATAGGCGGCCAGAGGAACATCAAATTCTGCTTTGGCTCTTGTTATTATATCAAGATATGAAAGCGCCGGTTTGACCATCACAATATCAGCTCCCTCATCAATATCGAGACTAATTTCTTTTAATGCTTCGGTCGCATTGGGAGGATCCATCTGATAAGTTCGCCGATCGCCAAATTGCGGAGCCGAATCAACCGCCTCACGGAAAGGACCATAAAAGGCCGAACAGTATTTGGCCGAATATGCCATCACCGGGACACTCTCAAACATCTCATTATTAAGCGCTTCACGAATAGCTCCAACCCGACCATCCATCATATCCGATGGGGCCACCATATCAGCTCCGGCGCGGGCATGGCTGACTGCCTGCTTGGCCAAAATCTCAAGAGTGGCATCATTGTCAACATCGTTATCTTTTATAATACCGCAATGACCATGATCGGTGTATTCACATAAACAAACATCAGTGACCACAACTATTTCGGAATTAACAGATTTTATTTCCTGAATCGCTTTTTGAATAATTCCATCATCTTTTAGTGATGATGAACCTGTGTCATCTTTATCTGTTGGTGTCCCAAATAACAGTACAGCAGGAATACCAAGTTTAAATACTTTGTCTGCTTCATTGGCAATATCTTTGAGAGGGAAATTACTAATACCGGGCATTGAATTAATCGGTTGAGCAGAGTCAATTATATCGCTGACGAATAATGGATATATAAAATCGGAGGGATGAAGTTTTGTCTCCTGAACGAGCTGGCGCATTGCCTCGCTTTTTCTTAATCTTCTGGGTCTGAAATCAGGAAAACTCATTCTGACCTCCCGTCTT
>JAAERC010001143.1 GCA_024230695.1 Candidatus Zixiibacteriota bacterium | reverse complement strand
AGAGTTTTCTGATGTTCAGACAATTAATAAAAGTGATATGCGCGCCAGTTTTAGGAATATCATTTCAAAGTATGAAAAACGGTTGGATAATGTTGCCGTCTCTTTTACCAATTCAACCGACGCCAAAACCAATACGATAGGGATGGTCGCCAAAGTAACTGGCACATATTGGGATCGCGAATCAAAAAAAAGATTTGAGGCTAGCTATAATGTGGGATAAAACAAAGTAATTATTATGACTGAAAATAAATCGCTGTCTTTTGAAAAAATATTTGCCAGGATGCATCGGGAACTAAGAACATGGAATCGAGATATCCCGGAATCGCCGGATAGATTAGATCCAATTTTAAAAATCATGATGCAGATGCATGCGCATCAGCTAGCCAGGCTAGATACTCGTATTGACCAGGTTTGGGAAAATGCCCGTGAATCTTTGATACGGACAGTTTGTCCCGAAAGTATGCGTTGGCCGATTCCCGCTATTACCGTTATGAGTTGCGAACCAGAAGATGCCGCAGTCGAAGTCGACCCCCATACTCGATTTTTTTATAAAGAGCAAAGAGAACGTGGGCAAACTTTTTTCTTCTCGGCCTTACGAAAGGAAAAAATACTCTCAGCGCAAACTAAATATATTTTTTTACAGGCTGGAAATGATTTTACCGATCTTGGTGCGCAAGTTGGCGAAGATGATGTTTTTGCCGTTTCATCGGCGAAAAAAATTTCCGGGGTTGATAATCGATTATATATCGCAATAGATTATGAGGGAGTTTTATCCAATTTTAATAATACTGCGATTTTTATTAAGGGCGATCCCGGTCTATTAAAACAACTACAGTGGGGAAATTGGTTTCCCGGATCGAATTTTGGTGCATTCCATGAGGATTGTGGCTTTTGTCCCGGTCGTAACAATGCTCTCGAAAGTATGTTTGCGCAATCAGACCAAAAGGCAGAATGGGGGAGTCTTCGTTCGACCAATGATCTGTATCCTTCACTTCTCAATAGTTTTGTCCGTTTGCCGGAACATTTTGTTTCAACCTGGGAAGTCGGCCCGCCAGATTCCAAACTTATGGAGTTTATAAATAAGCAGGGACATGCTCTGGCAACCGAAAGCGGCAATCTGTTTTGGATTCGAATTGATCTGCCAGATAAGGGACAGCAGGATATTTTTTCAAAAGAATTACAGATTTTATTTAATAGTTTTATTGTCGCTAATAAAAATGAACTTACTCTTTTTAAACATACTGGCGGATACAAACTTATTGAAATTGAATTGCCCGACAAATTGGAAAATATT
>JAAERC010001142.1 GCA_024230695.1 Candidatus Zixiibacteriota bacterium | reverse complement strand
TATGTTGCCGATGGTGGTAATCAAAGAATATCAGTCTATGATACCAGACTTAATTATGCCAAACAAATCAGTTTGGAAGATCAGTCAGACCCGCTCAAATATGGTCGTACCTCGGGTATCAAAATCAATCAATATGGTGAACTATGGGTCGCCGATTCGGATAGATCAAAAATATGGATTTTTGATAATGTTGGTTTTTTTGACAGATCAATCGGTGGTTTAGAATCCACCGGCGGTTTTTTATTAAATCCAGCTGGAATGACATCCGATCAGCGCGGACGGACCCTGGTTTGTGATAAAGGAAACGGTCTAATAAAGATATATGATAGTTTTGGAATCTTTCTGCATGAATTTGGTAATAAGGATATGGAAGGTCCAACCGGGATTTCGGTGGATAATTTTGGGAATATCTGGGTCCTTGATTCAGAAAATTCTAAAATATTTTGTTTTGATTCAGAGGGGCAACTGATATTTGAACCCGAGCAAATGTATTACGCCGGAAATATTCCCCTCAAGAATCCATCTGATCTGACCGTAACACCTGACAACAGATTGATTGTTTCAGATACTGGGAATGATCGTTTGTTGGAATTTCAAATTCTGTACCCATAGGCGGAAAGAAAGGCGACCCTGATGCCTCATCTGCGGGTAAAATTCTATTTATTTATAATTGTGTTGATGTGTACCACAGTTTTTGGTGCCCAAAAGACTTATGTTAATGAAGAGGTCATCTCTCGTCTGAAAATTTATAATGGACCGATTGTATCGTTATCGGATAGTTTATTCCTTAACAATAAAAAAATAAATCGAGATGTTGATTACAGAATCGATTATTTTAGTGGGATCGTCACTCTAAAAAATTATCAACCTAAAAATTTTGATTCGCTTAAAATATTTTTTACGCCGCTCCCTAATTGGCTTAGAAAAATGTATGGAGTTCAGCCCAAACCAACAGACAGGACAACAATCGCTCCAACAAATAGACTCAAGCCAAATGAACCTTTAATAAACTCCGCGATATCATCAAAATTGCATATCAGCGGGGCCAAAAAGTTTTCGATCTTATCAGAGACAATTGGATCTTCGCGGTTTGATCAATCGCTTGAATTATCAATCAAGGGTGAACTCTCACCCGGCCTACAGATTTCGGGATCAGTATCGGATCGGGAATATTATTCTTCATATGGTTCGATCAATAGTACTATCAGTGAACTTGATAAAATAAAATTAAAAATCGAATCAAAACATTTTTTATCAGAGATCGGTGATCTTGAAATAAGACAACAATCTGACTATGGACAATCTGATGTCAAACAAGTCAGCGGCCTTGAGGTGGCATACCAAGGCAAAAAAATGTCAATGCTGGCAACTGTTGCTCGTCCGCGTGGACGGCAGGAAACGATCCGATTTTCGGGGCGTGATCTGGTTCAAGGGCCATATCGTATATTTGTCGGAAGTTCTATTCATCCGATTATCCCCGGTTCGGAAAAAGTGTGGTTTAATGGACGGTTACTTGAAAAAGGGGCTGAGAAGGATTATTCAATTGATTATTCATTGGCAACAATAACCTTTTCTCCAAAAGTGCCGGTTGACTCGAGATCTCGGATTGAAGTAGATTTTGAACCATTAAATGATAATTATCAAAAAGAATATTACCGATTTCAAACGGGATTGGTATCGTCCGACTCAGTTATTCTATTTGAGTTTGGTTATCTACATGAAGGTGATAATAAGAACCGACTTAAAACAGGAGAATTAAGCGCCGAAAACAAAATATTACTTGAAGGTATAGGCGGGAATAGTGAATTGGCGTGGTCGGATGGTGCTGTACCTGATTCGGTTGGTAACTATGTTGAAAGATTTGATACAGGTAACAATCAATATTTTGAATATGTTGGTGATAGTCTGGGTGATTATTCCGTGCGATTTAGCCCGGTGGGCGAAAATAAGGGCGAATATCAATATGTTGGTGCAGGGATATATCAATATGTCGGGTCCGGATTTGGAGATTATTTACCTCAAGTATCTATTCCAATTCCAATAAAAGACGATTACTTCAATGCCGGATTACTATTCAAACCTGCCGAAAATAGCCAGATTTCGTTTAAAATTCGTCAATCATTGTATGATAGAAACTTGTTTTCTACTCTTGATGATAACAATAATACTGATGGGAAATATATTTTCTCCGGCAGGTATGGTGCTCTTCCGAACTTAAATTCAAAACAATTCTGCTTATCTATAAATGCTGATTTTACCGGTAAACATTATAAATTTTATACTCGCCAAAATAGTCCGGATCTCGAACAAAAATATTTGATCCCCGATAGTCTTGATATTTCGGAAGATAAAATTGAAGTCTCAGCCGTTTCCTCAATTATTTTACCAACACCTTATTCGATTTTGCTTTCCGGTGCGATACTGGATTTAAAAAACAAATTTAATTCCGGGTATGGGGAGATCTCGATTTATCCCAATTCTGAAAACTCATTATTCCCAACAGTATATTATCGGCGGTTAAGAGCCGATTTAGATACTTCGGGGGTTTCATATAATGGGAAAGGTGATACATACGATGCTAGCTGGAAATATTTGATAAATAATTCAACTGAGATCAAAGCGGGGTATAATCAAAATCGCCGAAGCAATCATTACTTCTCAAGCAAACAGGGTACAACTGAGAGGCAGTACAATATCGCCATAAAATATAAATCAGCCGAACTAAGATATGAGAAATATGATGAGGATACGCTTGTTAATAACTGGCAAAATCAAATCAAACGAGATCGGATTATTCTGGCGTATAGCGGTAAAATCAGTGGAATAAAGTCCAATGTTTATTTAACTGCTCAAAAGTTAAAGCAAAATCAAATTAACCAAAACCAACTGTTGGCACAAATAAAATATTCATATACTCCAACTATTAGTAATTTCTCTATTAGCGGCAGTTATTCACTCTCTGATGAAAGCCGCTATGAACGAGGGTTAAATTATATCGAAGTCGAACCCGGTTTTGGAAAATTTATATTTGAAGATAGTCAGTACATTCCTGATCAGTTTGGTGATTACATCAAAGTCGAAGAGATATTGTCAAATCAGGCCATTGTCAAAAAAGGAGAACGCTCTTTTGATTTGTTCTATAATCCAAAAGATCTATATATCCGGCTTGGTTCTAATATTTCCGAAGAACTTTTGGCGGATGGTAAAAGAGGTGCCTTGTGGATTATGCCATTTTTGTCTGATGGCAAAGAATCATACTTGTATCGACGGCTTAACTATAAAGGTGACATTAAAATGATTCGTTATTCCGGATATTATATGATAAATCTGTCAGGGTCATATAAATATGAGAGCCGCCGTGTTGGCGGGGCCGATTTTGAGAAATATGAACAGGTTTTTAAAACAACAATCCGCGAAAATGCCGGCAAATGGCATTTTTCACAGGAAGGTTCATATTTCAAATACCAGCGGGATAGTTATTATTTGTCAGCCGGGAATATTGATGGATATAAAATCAAGGCTGATGTAATAAAATATTTTGGGGGTAGTCAAGTTAATAGTGAATTGTATTTTCGGTCAGCTCGAGATAAAAGCGGCTCAAAATCAAAACAGTTCAGTGCTAAAATCGCTCCGGCTCTCAGGTTTGCCAATCGGGGCGAAACAGTGATTTCTGTTATGGGATATTTTCAGGAGCTTGACGGTGGAGATAAATATTCTTACCGGTTAACCGAAAATCTATCCGGAAAAAAGGGTGGAGTTTGGTCACTGCGGTCAGAGTATCGGGTTGGCAACGATATTAAATTTGTGGTTTCGTTTGGCGGACGGTTTTCAGATGATCGAAAACCAAGAACTACCGGAAGAGGGGAATTGATTGCGAGCTTTTAGGTTAGTAATTCTTTTATTTTTTATTCTGCCGTTTCTTTTGATGGCTAAAAATGAGATTCATTTTTACGACGGCTCTCCGATGTGGCATCGGTTTGTCGAAAGTGAATTAAATAATATAAATGAAATTGATGTATTTTCCTCCAAAGATATTGCTGATTCTATAAATCTAATACTTATAAATGCCGGATTCTCAAATAGTACAGTAAAGGTAGATGATTTTGATAGTGTTAATATAATTAATATTGAATTTGGAGATCAATTTTATATCGGTGATTTGATTATCGATGGAGATAAAAACGATACAATAATATGTAATAATCATTTTATAGAATCAGAATATGAGATATTAATTGATTCAATTTTGGAGTCTTATAAAGACCAAGGGTATTATTTTGTTAATCTATTACCGCAGAAATATACGGCCGATAACAATAAAGTAAATATCTTTATGTATCTTCAAACCGGACCGATAGTTGAAATATCATCGGTGGAATTTAGCGGAATCAAAAAGACCGATCCAGAACTATTAAAACGGTATGTAAATATATCAAAAGGGGAGACTCTAAATTTAGTAAAAATACAGGATTCTTGGGAAAGATTAAAATATCTTGAATTTGTGAATTCAAAACGGTTTCCGGAAATAATCCCCGAACCGGGTTATAATAAGGCTCGGGTGAGGTTTGATTTGTCTGAAACCAAATTACTCGATGTTGAAGGCGCTGGGGGGTATATTCCAGATGATAATGGAAGCTTTGTTGGTTTTTTGGATTTTAAACTGCAAAACTATTTTGGCAGCGGCAGGACTGTTGGGCTGTTATTAGATAAAAAAGAAAAAAACAGATCGGTCCAACAACTTTTGTATAGTCAGCCATTTTTTCTTTTAGGGTATGGTCGGGTTAAATTTGTTCTGTCAAACAGAGATTACAGGGATCAATTTTACGAGTTTTCATTAAATGGGGTTTATGATTTTGGAATAGGCAGAAATTTATCGGCACGAATTAATTTTGGATGGAAAAATCTTGAACCAAGTGATGAATTATTTCAGTCATTTGATGTTTACAATACGGGATTTGGTATCAAAATGGGAAAGATTGATAATCAATTTAGGCAAGCCCCTCAGTTCTTACTTAATTGGGAAATTGGTTATTATGCCCGTCGATATAAATTTACGCCCGGCGATTCGATTTCTGCTCTGTCGAATATAAGTGATACTCAAAACAAACTTAAGGTTGAAGCGACCTATACCATTTTTTCCTCGACAGTCATATATTTAAAGACAAAATTTGAAGATATAAAAAGTTCTGAAAAACCACTTCCAATATCTGAAAAGATTCTGTTTGGCGGACGCTCAGGTCCACGAGGGTATCGGAACGATCAGTTTTCGGCTCGTCGCTTATTAAGTTTTGAATTAGAACCCAGATTATATTTTTCATCAAATAATTATTTTTATCCGTTTATGGATGCCGCATATTTTGAATATTACAATATTGATGAATCCGAAAATCTTAGTAAGGATGATGATTTTATTTATGGTTATGGATTTGGATTTAACCTGAATTCGGAAAACCGTTCCTTTAATATAACTCTGGCCTGGGGCGAACATTCACCGTTTGATCAACCTCGCCTCAATATTGTTTTGTCGAATAGTTTTTAAAGTTGACTTAACAGATACGCCTGCTTAAGTTTCGCGGTGCAAAAAATAATATCCCTCATATTGTTGGTCAGGATTCATAATTGCCTGATGGCCGGAGTTGGGGTCTGGATAGGCTGGTATCTGACCTCATTTACGGATAATCATACTACTGTTATTTTGGCTTCAATCGCATCTGCTTTGGTTTGCGGGGCTGGAAATAGTCTAAATGATTATCTCGATATTAATGCTGACAAATTGAATCATCCCGAACGGCCGCTTCCCAAAGGCGATCTGCCGCCATATATCGCCATTCTGACAATGATTATATTCAACATCATTGCCATTATACTGGGATTTATGATTAATTTCCCGGTTCTGGTTATTATTATAACGGCCATACTTTTACTGTTTCTTTATAATTTTAAATTAAAAAAAATGCCATTGGTTGGAAATCTGATTGTCTCGATTTTGGGCGGGGCGCTGTTTTTGGTTGGCGGATTGACCGAAAATGGGCAATTTGGCGCACTTCCAGGACCGATCGTTCCGGCGATTTTTGCTTTTTTGTTTCATCTGGGACGAGAACTTGTGAAAGATATTGCCGATTTGGATGGTGATCTTAAGGCCAATTATAAAACATTGGCAGCGGTTTTACCGCATCAGCAGATAATGGCCATTATTACATTTCTTTTTGTAACACTTATATTCCTAACAATAATTCCGGTGTATTATAAATGGTATCTGCAGATCTATTCGTATATTGCCTTTTTTGCCGTTGATATTCCACTTATGTTGATTTTGTTTTATCTGTATCTGTCAAAATCTCCCAAAAGATATGGGCTGGCCAGTAATTTTATGAAACTTCTTATGCTTTTTGGGCTTTTTGCTTTTTATTTGGGAAAAATAACCGTAATTTGAAACCTCTTTAATTATTTTATGTATAAATCTTAATTGATGAATGAAAAAAGATTGATTTGATAAAAGGGAATTTGAGTATTAGATAAAATTTATAACTTGAG
This sequence comes from Candidatus Zixiibacteriota bacterium, assembly GCA_024230695.1. The sequence goes on along the minus strand of JAAERC010001142.1, from coordinate 86 downwards.
TTAATGCCATGAGAATAGGACAGCTAATTTTATTATATATTATGTCATTTTTTCCGGTTGTAAGTTTGAATGCCGGGGAAAATATC
>JAAERC010001141.1 GCA_024230695.1 Candidatus Zixiibacteriota bacterium | reverse complement strand
TATCCTGTGGGGATGGAATTGAAGCTGCTGTTGGCAACTTATCTGCATTTAATAACCTCTGGGATAACAGTAATGATTATGTGGCAGGAGTATTTGATTCGGCCGGTGGAATATCTGAAGACCCTTTATTTGTAAAGCCTAACAGCGGCGATTTCTCACTAAAAGAAGGTTCACCCTGTATAAATACAGGGCTGGATTTGGGATATTCATTCTATGGTTCAGCTCCAGAGATGGGAGCTCTTGAGACACCAGAATTGGCTGAACTGATTATTACGCCTTCGTATGATTCATTGTTTGCCGATGAAACATATCAATTTGATATTACCGCTTTAGATGATTTGGGCCAACCGACAGACCAAGGTAATTTGACTTGGGATCACACATTTAATACGGCCTTAATAGACGCGGATGGCCTATTGACTCCTCAGTTAATTGATTCCGGAAAAATAATTGTTACATCTGATATTAATGGAATTACTGATACATCGGAAACAATGAGTGTTGTCCCAGGTACCCTAGATAGCATGTATATAACTCCCAATCGCGATTCAATATCCGCCGGTTCAACCAGGCAATTTTCGGTTGAAGGTTTTGATGCTAATGGAAACATAATATCAAATATAGATGATTTATCCTGGAATGTTGTTCGAAGTATTGGAACGATTGATTCTATGGGTCTGTTTGATGCAACCACACCCGGTTTTGGATTTATCAAGATATTACATCCACTGCTTTCATTAACTCAAACAGACACAATTTTTGTAGTTCCGGGTGAAATATCGTATATCACTGTTTCGCCAGCCGAAGATGCTGTTGAACAAACAGAATCGAGTCAATATTTGGCCGAAGGATATGACGCCGATTCCAATTTAGTAAGTGATGTAACCGCAACATCAACTTGGTCCACAACCGATCCGTCCGGAAGTGTAACGGCAGAAGGATTATATACGGCCGGTAATACCAATGGAAATTATTATGTCAAAGCAGATTATAATTCCTTCAGTGATTCCGGCACTGTTGAGGTCATCGGTGTTGGAGCCCTAAGTTATATTAAGATTGAATATTTGAATGGGACAGAACTTGGTGATACTACTTTTACTACTGATAATGATACAACTATTTTTTACTGCCGGGGTTATGACGCCGGTGATGCTCTGATAGGTGATTTTTCAGCGCAATGGTCGATTGTTGATGGTGATTCTATCGGAACCGTATTAGGAAACACCACTATTTCCACGATATTAACTCTGACAAAACCTGGTTTCGGTAAGATAGTTGCTGAACGGGCGGGAGTTCCACTGGATACATCCGGATTGATAACTAGCAAAACTGGTGAGATCGTTCATTTTGATATTTCCCCAAATATGGCAACGATAACAATTGATAGTACGCTTCAATTTACAACCGTTTCAATTGATGCCGATAGCAATGTTACTCAACCTCAGCTTGTCCCTACCTGGGCCGTTTTAGGTGGAATTGGTACAATCGATAGTAGTGGTTTATTTACGCCATCAACAGCTGATACTGGATATATTACTGTTTCTGGAGTTGGCGTGGAAGATACTACCGGCATAATTATAGTTAATTCTGGAAATCTTAATGAAATAGTAATTTCCCCAAATACAATTGATCTCAATATTGGTGACTCGGTTCAATTTTCGGCCATTGGATATGATGCCGGATCAAATCCGACTGATGCCGGTGAACTGACTTGGCGAATATTAGGAAGAATCGGAAATATTGATAACAACGGATTATATATTGCTGATCGCCCGGGTATTTGTAGTGTCCAGGTTACCAGTAGTATCGATGCCATAACTGATATGAGTAGTGCTCTTGGTGTTGATGCACTATACATTACAAATATTCCAATTGGTAATAACACTGTTTATCCCGGTCAAACACGTTCAAATTTATTAACCTTTAGAATTGAAAATTATTACGATTCTGACAAAACTATAACCGGCCTGACCATTCGGGACGCCTCGAGAGGGGTTGGTATTCAGGCGAGCAGACTGACAAACTATGATACGATAAATCTTTATTATGATATTGATAATGATTCCTTATTAACAGTTACCGACAGTCTTATTGCTTCAGAAGTTGTTAGTTCAGGAAGTACAATATTTTCATTTGATCCGCTAACAATTCATCAGGGAACAGGAAGAACAATTCTAACCGGCGTCAATATCAGCCAGTTCCCCTGTGATTCTGATTCACTCGATCTAAAACTATTTCCTGCAACTGACATTGAAACTGGTGGTATCGAATCAATAGATGGGCCGGGTGAACTTAACTCGCTTGGATACAGCGTTATAAATGGATTGATAGCCGACCAGCTTCAGATAGTATCGACCGGCGTAGCAACAGTAATTCCCGGTGATACAGTTTACAATGTATTCACTGTCGATATTCCCCGTAATGGGTATCAAGATGATACTTTAAAACTATTTAGTATAGAAAATTCTGGTAGTGCAACGCAATCCGATCTGGATTCACTAATACTTTATTTGGACAATGGAAATAACACCTGGGGTGGAACCGGAGAAGAGACTTATTTAGGATATCTGCCGTTCACCGGCGACAGGTGGGCAATAAGTGGGATAGCGGCCCCACTGATTCAGGCGACTACACGGTTTTATATTGGAGCAAGATTATCTCAATATCCCAATAATGGCACTACTATTGCTTTATCAATTCCGATCAATGGTCTAAACATGGCTACTCAAAACGATGGACCACTATATCAAGCAACTATTCCAGTTGATACAATTTCAGTAATAGCTACCGAAGGAATAACTTTTGAAATAATGCCTGTTTTAATAAAACAGTTGTTACCGGGACAGAATTCCGGTCCATTGCTGGGTCTGAATATGATCAATAGTTATCCGGCGCCAGCATCTATCGATAGTTTTTTGATTACTCTTTATGCAAATGATGCAGATGGTGCGACGCAGGCTGAGCTTGACAGTCAGATTGATAGCGTTTCCATTTATATAAATAGAGATGATGATTATGAGATTGTTGGTACTGCTGATTCGTTATTGGCTACTGCTACAATTTCAAACGGTACAACGATTTTGGCTACCAATGGTCTAAGTATCCCTGGAAGCGGAGCTTTAATGGAGTTATCATTGGTGGTCTGGCTAAGTCCGATCAACTGCAAAAATGGGAATTCTATTAATATTGGGCTACAGAATAGTTCAGATATCTATTTCAGTGTCCCCAAAAGTACCAATGGTGATTTTCCATTAAAAAATGATATTGATTTTGTCATAAACGCTTTTCAATTATCTCAGGTATCTATAACTACCGTTGACAATGGAACCTTTTTTGGCGGTCAAAATGATCGGTTGGCATTGGATTTCACTTTACCGCAGAATGGTTATTATTCAGATAAAATACAGAAAATAAAAATGGTCAATAACGGCAGTCTCAATCTGGCGGATGAGATTATAACGCCCAAATTATGGCTTGATCTTACTAATGATGGATTCACTGCCGATGATTCATTGCTTGGTGAATTTTCCGCAAGTATTAATTTCTGGGAAATATCTGACCTAAACTTTACTGTAGCCGATGGTAGTGCTCGATTTTTTGTAACAATTGATATCGCAGGAACTCAGTTTGAGGCGGGGACAATTCAACCGGCTATCCCGATTCAGGGTGTAGAGTATTTATCAGGGATGACCGGCCCGGACGATAATGCTATTGAGAACTCGATTGAAACTCTGGTGTTTCCATCAGATCGAATAACCGTTATCTCGGTTCCGATTGCATCAATAACCGCAAAACCTGAAAGCAAAAATAATAACGTTTTGACTTTCGCACTTTATAATGGTTATGTTGATCAGGTCCAATCTTTATCCGGCCTGAAGTTAAAAAATAAATCACACACAAAGGCAGACGTGAACTATTCTGATTACGAGTTTGGTCAATTGTCGTTATATTTTGATGACAACAAAAACAGGTTGTTTGATGATGATTCACTGATTGCGGCTGGCTTCTTCTCTGATGGCCAACTCTCCATGAGCGGGTTGGATTTAGAACTACCGCCGGAATCTCTTTCATATTTCTTTATTGTTGCTGATTTACCGAAAGAGTTAATTGATTCGGATAGCCTGACACTTGCCGTCGACGGTCATTCAGATTTGGTTTTCTCCCAATCGGTTAATATTAATGGTGATCTCCC
>JAAERC010001140.1 GCA_024230695.1 Candidatus Zixiibacteriota bacterium | reverse complement strand
TCTATATTTGATTGCGGGGCGAGTCAGAAAATTCGCTCAGTATACTGTTCCTGATATCCTTGAGGCACGGTATAACGCTACCGCGAGAGTATTGGGCACTATAGTCACAGTAATTGCTTATACAGCAATTGTCAGTTATCAATTTAGGGCAGGGGGGATGGTTCTGAATTTGGTGACCGGAATTTCGGTCGATCAGGGGATAATTATTACCGCGATATTTGTAATTGGATATACAGTCTTGGCCGGAATGATTTCGGTGGCATATACGGATGTTGTTAATGGTATCATTATGATAATCGGCTTGATTATAGCATTGCCTTTTCTTCTTAGTAATGCCGGGGGATGGGAGGGAGTAATCAGTCGACTCCCGGAAACCCACTTCCAGCCATTAGGGGATCTATCTTTATTGCAGGCCGCCGGATATGCTTTGCCAACGATGTTGCTCTTATTGGGTGAATCAGGGATGTATCAGCGATTTTTCTCGGCCAAGGATGAGAATACCGCGCGACGATCGGTTGTTGGCTGGATAGTTGGAACTATCATCATAGAAACACTGATCGTGGTCTTGGCTGTAATAGGAAGTTCGCTATTTTTTGATATTGATTCTGAGATGGTCATACTTCATTCTGTTAAAAATGGATTACCAATCTTTATTGGATGTATAACTCTTGCGGCTATTGTAGCAGTTATTGTTTCAACGGCTGATTCATTTCTATTAGTGCCGTCGACAAATTTGATTCGTGATATTTATCAGCGGTTTATCAATCCGAAAGCCTCTCAAAAACAGATAGTATTTTATTTAAGAATTGCTGTGGTAGTATTAGGCGTAGTTGCTTTTGTCCAGGTACGATTTTTTGAGAAAATATTGGAAATGGCTATTTATGCCTATACTATATATGGAGTTGGTATTACTCCGGCTGTGATGGCTGCTTTTTTCTGGAAAAGAGCAACCGCCGC
>JAAERC010001139.1 GCA_024230695.1 Candidatus Zixiibacteriota bacterium | reverse complement strand
GGGGAAAACGCCGAATATCTCAACATAATTCTGTCTGAAACCCAACGTTCTGAACCGGTTTTACATCAGGTCTTGGATTTCTCCAGAGCCAGCCGAACTTGTAGTTGTGAAATTGAATTTAATTCCATTGTTAAAGAAGCATATGACTATTTCCAAACTAAAACAAAAGTAAGGCAAAGTCATATTGACCTTGATTTAGATGAAAAGATGGCAAAGGTATGGGGTAATCCTGATCAGTTGTTACACGGATTACTGCAATTTATGCATCTTACTGCTGAGGGAATGACCGATGAGTGTCGAGCCCGGATAAGGACTAGCTTTAATAATAAAACGGTAAGTCTGGTTATTGAATTTATTGGACCCCGCAAGGCTCGAGAAAATACGGTCAAAATATATGATAAAATATTTGGGGACTCAAATGGTACACAAAGATTGTCGCTGATTGTCGCTGGAGAGACGATTAAATATCATGGCGGAAATTACGGTGTTGAGAAATCAAATGATGATAACCCGATTTTGTTTGTTGAGCTTCCGACCCTTAAGGAGCCTAAAGATGATTAGAGTTCTTGTTATAGACGATGATGATCATGTGAGAAGTCTGTATGATAACCTACTGACTCGCGAAGGATTTGATGTGTTGTCAACAGCCTGCCCGGAAAAAGCATTAAATATAATTCGGACTGACAAGCCTGATATTGTTGTTCTTGATATTGAGTTGGATGGAAACAACGGACTTAAGTTAATTGAGAAATATAAAACTGAGGATCCATACCTTCCAATCATTTTAAACTCGGCTTATTCAATTTATATGTCAGATTTTAAAACGTGGATGGCTGAGGCATATATTGTGAAATCGTCCGATATTCAACCACTCATTGAGAAAATTAAGGAGTTGGCTGATCCAAAAAGAGAATATGAACAAAACACAAAATAATGTAAACGAGAAATGGGTTGATAATGTCAACTCAATGGCTGAGCAGGTGAGAATTCTGGCCTTGAATTTGGCCATAAATCTGGCCAGAGAGAAACAAAATATTAAGGAACTTACTTTTCTTGAGCCTGATTTTACAAAATTGATATATGGTTCAGTTGATGTTATTAAGGAAATATCGGTTATTCTCAAGGCATTTCGGAATGAAGAGAAAATGATTTACGCGCCACCCTCAGAAAGTGGTAAATTAGATCATATTGAATCATCTTTAAATGAAATATTAAATTTAAGTAAGAATGTTTTGGAAACAATATCTCGTATTAAGGAAGAAGGCGGTAACGTCGATAAAAATAGTAAACCTGGAACTGATCAAAAAATATAATATTGGAATTAATCATGGATGTTAAAAAAGTAGAGCAAATGGTTGCCGAGCGAGGACAATCTTTTAAAGTATTAATTGTTGATGATGAGCCAAGGATTAGAGAAATATTTAGAGATTTCTGCGAACTTACCAATTCGGTTGAAGTTGATATGGCGGAAAATGGCGCTGATGCGGTCAGCAAGGTTGAAAAGGGTAATTATGATTTAGTGACGATGGATCTGATTATGCCTGAAATGGCTGGCGTCGAAGCCGTCTCAAAGATTAAAAATATTAATCCGCACTTACCGGTGATTGTGATTACCGGGAACGCCACTGAAAGATTGGTGAATCAGGTTGGCGTCAAGGGAGCATCATCAATTTTATATAAACCGGTTTTACTTGATAATTTTTTGGATGAAGTAATTTCTACTCTGGAAAAGAGTTCGACAAAATAGATTGGTTTTGTTATGGATAATACAATAAATATATTAGTTGTTGATGATGAGGAAGCAATCAGAGAGTTTTTTGAGCGCTTGTTGAAAATGAAAGGTTTTGGCGCCAAAGTAGCCAAAGGCGGAAAAGAGGCTCTTGAAATTGTGGCCAATGAAAATATCCATGTTATAATTATTGATATATTTATGCCTGAGATGGATGGATTCGAACTGCTTGATCAAATTAAAAAGAATTATCCCAAGATCGCCACAATAATGATGACTGGCATGGGCGATGCCGCGATGATTAGAAAAGCGACATTGCAGTGCGCCGATGAGTATATAACAATGCCATTTAAAAGAGAAGATCTATCCATTATTATTTTTCTTTTTATTTGTAAAATAATGCCGAAAGAGTCAGCCGCAATATAAATTCTCCCGCGATTTGTTTCAATATACCACT
>JAAERC010001138.1 GCA_024230695.1 Candidatus Zixiibacteriota bacterium | reverse complement strand
TCATCCAAAACGGTGTTCCATGCCCACCCCACCGGTGAAATTACAAATCCAATTCTATCAGAGTAGGCCAAAGTAGTATCGTAGGCTTTCTGCTGCATCTGGGGATACTCGTCGGTCCAGCCGGAAACCCAGATCATTCCATCTTCAAAGGCCCAGGGTAAACAGAACACGACTTTAGTCGAGACACAGTTTGATAATATCTTGTTGTTTAGACTTACCAAAGCAGGATAAACAGGATGATCGATCGGTAATGAATCAGGGTACGCCACTAATCTGCCAACTCCCTGCAGAAAGACAAAATCCCAATCCTTCTCATTGATTTTTTCTTCCGTAGTTGTCATATCCGCATGGTCAGCAAGATAAAGACCATTTCGAATGGCAGTATGGATATTAGCAGTTTTGTTCTCGCTAACTATCAATCCGGCCATTAAACCCGGCAAATTATTGTAGTTAAAATAACTGCTCCCAATGAAAAGAATGTCATAAGTTTCAGTTGCAACGGGACAGTTGGGTTCCGGGCCACTCTTATATTTGTAATCTATCAAATAAACAATATCGGTAATGTCAATATCGTCGTCGCTGTTAACATCGGCCGAAAGCATTTGTTCAGGAGCTGGGCCAGATTTATATTTGTAATTAATAAGAAAAACTATATCCAGAATGTTGATGATACCATCGTTGTTGACATCACCACAGTCACCGGCGGACGCTGATGTCGCACCAACAAAAATGATAAAACCTAATAATAACTGTAACATACGTCTCATATCACATAATCCTGTTGTTAAACCTTATTCTCCATATATATATGGTTCACAAGATGTAAAATCCTATCAAATTATCCCATGGCAATTCAAAAACAATTTTCCACCAAATCGTCTTTGTTTTTTTGAAATTTATTTTATATAATAATTACTCAAAGACAAATTCAGTTTTCTTCAAAATAACTGACCTATAACAAACTTTTTCCTGACAAAACGAACCCACTTTGCTGTATAAGTATGAGACTTATATCGTTATAAAGAATTTTATTACTTAAAATCAACCAAATCGTTATATTAAAACTCTAAATCTGGAGGGAGTATGAAACCAAACGAATTACCACCACAGGTACAACTGATGAATTTTATTGTCGGCAAATGGATAAGCAAACCAATTTATGTTGCGGCCGAACTTTGTATGGCAGACTTACTCTCAGAAGGTCCCAAAAGTATTGATGAACTGGCAAAACAAAGCCGATCTCATGCACCATCTCTATACAGAATGATGCGGGCGCTGGCAAGTGTGGGAATATTTTCCGAAACCGAATCGAAGAGGTTTGAACTTACACCTATGGCCGAGTGTCTGAAAAAAGACGCGATGCGCTCTTTTGCCCTGATGTTTAACTCCGACTGGAGCGATAAAGCATGGGGACAATTTTTTGACTGTATCAAAACCGGTGAAACTCCATTTGAAAAAGCGTTTGGAGAACCGGTTTCAGAATGGCTTGAACATAATCCCAAAGCGGCCGAAGTTTTTAATGAAGCGAACGCCATAAAATCCTTAGGTACAATTCATGCAATTATCGATACTTATGATTTTTCTATTTTTAATACATTAACAGATGTTGGCGGCGGACTTGGTGTCCTAATGGCTGAGATTTTGAAGGCAAATCCTTTAATGAAAGGGGTCGTGGCTGAAATCCCTTCTGTTATCAATAAGGCAAAAAAAATAATTCGAGAGCAAAGTCTTGATAATCGTTGCCAGGCTGTGGAATGTGATTTTTTCGAAAGTATTCCATCGGGAAGCGATGCTTATCTTATGTCAAACATCCTTCATGACTGGTCGGAAAAAAAGTGCCAGATAATCTTGAAAAACTGTTATAAGGCCATGAAACCAGGATCAAAGCTTTTAATTGTAGAAATGGTAATTTCCGATGGAAACGAGCCGTCTATTGCGAAATTGTTAGACCTTGAGATGTTTGTTACCACCGGTGGTCAAGAGCGCTCAGAATTTGAGTATCAAAATTTACTCGAATCATCAGGATTCAAGCTCTTACAAATTATACCAACGAAGGAAAGTATTTGTGTAATAGAAGCAATTAGGCAATAATGTAAAGATTGGACGGTACAAAAAGAATACTATGAAAAATATATTTATAATATTGTTCTCGCTGTTAATAATGATGATGAGTAATTTGCCTGCGGAAACATTCAAAGACGAGCAACAAAAATACCCGCGTGTCAGGAAAGCCAGAGAAAATAAAGAAGCGGTTGTTAAATCATATTTTGGCGAAAAAAATATCACCTATCCCCCATATAAAATTTTCCTCCGTGCTTTAAAAAAAGAAAGAGAGCTGGAACTTTGGGCGCAGAACTCTGCCAATGCAAAATATAAATTAATTAAAACATTTCGTTTCACCGCATCTTCCGGAAAATTAGGACCAAAAAGATACCAGGGCGATTTACAAATTCCGGAAGGTTTTTATTTTATTGATAGATTTAATCCGTCCAGTAACTTTCATCTATCATTTGGAATCAATTATCCAAACAAGTCTGACAGAATCAGAAAACAAAAAAATGATCCCGGCGGTGATATATTTATTCATGGCAATCGTGTAACAATCGGCTGTATTCCGATTGGTGATGATTTTATTGAAGAATTATATATAATTGCAGTTGACACAAAATCGAACGGACAAAACAAAATACCGGTGTTTATCTTTCCATGCAGAATGGAAAATCACGACAATCAATATTTGATGAGCCTATATTCAAAAAATACGCCAGCCTTAAAAAGTTTTTGGGAAGAGATTCGAAAAGGATATGATTATTTTGAATCAAATCTTATGCTCCCCAAATTTAATATTGATGACAAAGGTCAATATATCATTAAG
>JAAERC010001137.1 GCA_024230695.1 Candidatus Zixiibacteriota bacterium | reverse complement strand
TCGCGAGGCGACCCGTACTGTGCAGGTTGTTGGCGGAATAGATTTTGATAATGTCAATTATGATGCCGAGAATGCAGAGCTTGTTTTTGTTATCTATGATCTGGAAGCTGAAGATCCGGCCAATCCTGATCGATTGAAAATTATTTATGAAGGCGTGATACCGGGTAATTTCGATCAGGCAACATCTGTTTTGGTCCGCGGAAAACCGGGGCCAGAAGGTTTTATAGCGGAGCAATTGCTGGTGAAATGTCCGTCAAAATATCAGGGAATGGATGAATAAAATGGGGAGTTTTGTATGACCTCTGGTCAACCGGGTGAGTTAGCGGTTCTATTATCATTGGCAATGACTCTTTTGTCGGGTTTCGCGTTTTTTATGTCCGCTATCGGTAAAAAGGAATATTATGATCTTGGCGTTCGCGCCTATAGAATGGTGATTGTTTTTGTATCGCTGGCAACTGTTTGGTTATTCTATCTTTTCCTGAACCATGATTTCAGTATTGAATATGTGTACAGTTATTCGTCGACTGATTTGCCAATGTATTTTCTTTTCTCAGCTTTTTGGGCCGGTCAGGAAGGTACTTATCTTTTATGGTTCTTTCTTAGTGCCTTATTTGGGCTATTAATTATAAAATATGGTAAACAGTATAAACTTTGGGGAATGACTTTTTATACTGTCGTAAATCTTTTCTTACTGATAATGCTGATGGTTGCATCACCATTTAAGAGCCTTGATGGTTTCCCTGTTGAAGGCTCCGGGCTTAATCCGCTACTACAGGATTTTTGGATGGTGATTCATCCGCCGATGATGTTTGTTGCATACGCAATCGCGGCGGTGCCGTTTGCATTGGTTTTGGCTGCTATCGCAAAAAGAGATTATTCCAATTGGCTCAAAATCTCTTTTCCTATCATAGGTTTAACATCGCTTTTACTTTTAACATCTAACGCTATGGGTGGCTACTGGGCCTATAAAACTCTTGGTTGGGGCGGTTACTGGGCATGGGATCCGGTTGAAAACACATCGTTTGTTCCCTGGATCATCTCAATTGCTCTGATGCATGGGATGCTTATTGAAAGAAAAATGGGTGCTTTCAGGCGATCAAATATTCTTCTGACTATCTCGATATTTTTGTTGGTAATTTATGGAACCTTTTTGACCAGGTCGGGAGTTTTGGCCGATTTTTCGGTGCACTCCTTTGTTGATCTTGGTACTAATGCAGTTCTTATTAGTTTTATTATCAGTTTTGTTTTGATTTCACTTGGTTTGTTTTTTATCAGGCATAATTCTGATATAGTTGGAAAACCGTTTAGTTATAATATAT
>JAAERC010001136.1 GCA_024230695.1 Candidatus Zixiibacteriota bacterium | reverse complement strand
AATGGGATGTCCCGAGTTATGGAATATCAACCTGTCCGGTTCGGGATGGAACTATCCAAAGTAACCGATGATGCGGCCGTTACAGCTTTTGATAAGCTTTCGGTCCATAATCTGGCCGATCCTGATCCATCCGATATTATTGAATTTTGGTTTTATAGTCACCCGACTTTGAAAAAGCGGATGGCTAATGTCAGAGAAATTTATAAGGAAATTAATTAACTAAAATATAAGTTGCACTAAGACGAGGTATAACAAACATAGTTTTGTGGAGATAGAAAATGAGACAAATAAGTACCAAGACAATTATTGATACCGTGCGAGAAATGGCTATTGGAGCGTCGTTTGAACTTGGCGAGGATGTCGTCAAGGCATTGGAGGATGCCAAAAAAGTTGAGCAGTCTCCGGTTGGTCTGGGAATTTTGGAACAGATCACAAAAAATGCTGAGATTGCCAGAGATGAAAAATCGCCGATGTGTCAGGATACCGGGTTGGCTGTTTTTATGATCGAGATGGGGCAGGATGTCCAGATAGTTGATGGTGATTTCACCGAAGCGATCAACGAAGGTGTCCGTCGTGGATATGAGGATGGTTATCTTCGCAAGTCGGTTTTGTCTGATCCGCTCGAACGGGTCAATACTGGTGATAACACCCCCGCAATGATCACAACTGATATTGTTCCTGGCGATAAATTAAAAATTACGATGGCGGCTAAAGGCGGCGGTTCGGAAAATATGTCGGAAGTCAAGATGCTGAAACCATCCGATGGTGTTGAAGGGGTCAAAGAGTTTGTGGTCGACCGGGTCGTCCGTTCTGGCGGCAATCCATGTCCCCCGGTGATTATCGGAGTCGGCATTGGCGGTACATTTGATAAGTGCGCTCTTTTGGCGAAAAAATCATTGATGCGAGATGTTGGTGATCGTCACCCAAATAAATTTTATGCCGATTTGGAACTTGAACTTTTGGCCAAGATAAACAAAACCGGAGTCGGCCCACAGGGGTTGGGCGGTACGACTACGGCACTTGATGTTCATATTGAGGTTGGCCCGTGTCATATCGCAAGTTTGCCGGTGGCTGTTAATACACAGTGTCATGCGGCTCGTCATAAATCGGTGATTTTATAATATAAATATTGGAGATAGTACAATGTCAGATAGAATAAATATTACAACTCCACTGACCGATGATGTGGTGGATAAATTAAAAGCCGGTGATCTGGTTCTGATTACCGGGACGATATATACCGCTCGTGATGCCGCTCATAAAAGATTAGTCGATCTGCTTGATGCCGGTAAGGAACTGCCGTTTGATGTTAAGGGTCAGTTGATATATTTTGTTGGACCGACCCCGGCCAAACCGGGTAAACCGATTGGCTCAGCCGGGCCGACCTCGTCTTATAGAATGAATATCTATACACCAAGATTGATTGAAGTCGGGCAAAAAGGAATGATCGGTAAATCTGAGATGGGTCCAGAAGTTGTCGCTGCGATGAAAAAACATAAGGCTGTGTATCTCGCGGCGGTTGGCGGAGCCGGTGCATTGATCTCAAAATCTATCACTGCATCTGAAGTTATTGCCTATGAGGACCTCGGAGCCGAGGCGATCCGGAAGATGACTGTCAAAGACTTCCCGGCGATAGTGGCACTTGACTGTCACGGCGGCAATCTGTATCAGGAAGGCAAAGCCAAATACGAGCAAAAGTGAAGTAATTATTTAGATATTTCAAAAAGCCCCACCAGATAAGGCGGGGCTTTTTATTTACTACAAATTTTCCAGGTAGAATCGATCTGGGTAGTCTGTCGTTGATAGCCAGATATCAATCTCATTCTTATAATCTGGAAGATATTTTATTACCAACTCTCGAAATAGATTATTGGATATTTTTTGCATATCAAAAAGTTCATGCTCAAATATTGAGTAATTTTTCTCACCCATCATTATTTTTATGTAATTAAAAAAGAGTGATGTCCGTGAGGTCAGAATGAATTGATCCTTGTAGTCTCCGATTTCATTAGCCGTGATTTGATCAAGCGGCTTATCTTTTGGTAATGTTCTCCCGCGACGATCAAGACCGGTTTTCTTCTTTTTCAAATATGATTGCTCAACAATCTTGAGTTCTTCCTGTAACCAGTTTTTACTGAGATATTCGCCGAGTAAAAGATCATCAAAGTAACTCGGGAATCCCTCCCAAACAAAAGCGTACAACGGATCATCTCTTTCTATAGGAAGCTGAACGTATGAATGTACTATCTCATGCGCGATTGTTGATATGGCATGCGGATTTTCACCAAAAACTTTCCATAAACGATCTGATATCCCGACCATATTGTCGCTGGCAATATCGCCGAATTTAGGCATTTCTACGATATAGAATTGCTCAGGGAGGGCATCCTTTCTATATCTTTTATCACAATTAATATTAAACCAGCGAGTAAACTCAAGTATCTCCTGTGCTTTTGAAGTCGAAATTGAATCATTCCAGTGAAATACATTTAGCCAATCTTCGGTTATAATTCTGAATCTCTGTACAGTACACTGTAAATCTCTAATATCAATATTTTCAGCCGACCATATTGAAACAGTAGAGTTGCTATCACTATATCGCTCAATCCGATTTCCCGCAAAAACGCATTTAAAATCAGAGGGATATCTAAATGTGGCTTTTGGGACATCGACTGTATATGATTGAGTTTGATCAGTGAGGAAGGTAGGGAGCCATAGTGAATAACCATAGGACCTTAAAAATACACCATCAGATTCTATCCGCATATAGTCGGATAAACATCTTGATTCAGATCGATTAAACTTGCCGATATAATAGATCTCTATTTTTTTGTTTTCTAAGTCATCAGGTAAATCAAATTGTATTTCGTTGGCTATCAATGAGTAGCTGTAGTAATAGAATACCTTGTCTTGATTGAATTCAATCTGTTTATCATTTATAATAATCGAGTCAACCATCAATTCACCATGAAGATAAAAACAAATTGAATCATTAGTTACAGTTTTGTTATCAAAATGAACTATGGCTTTACCATTCATATTTCCTTCGTCTGGATAAAATAGCATATCAAGCTCATAGCTGTTCACTTTTGGCAATTGTTCACCTTGGGCGATTAGCGGAACCAAAAATATGGCCAGAATAATCCAAAGGACTGCCTTAATCATAATAATAATTCCCTCCAAATATAGGTTTTCTTCTACTGCCTTGTTACTATTACGGAGTTTTTTGTCGAAGGTTGCAATATTCTGCGCGGGTCATAAGAATAATCGAAAATCCCATGCCGGATGAAAATCTTTTCCGGGGTAAATCGGTCGAAAAATTAAATACTATTTCCCCGGTTCAACCTGTGTATAAAATATATAACTATAATCACTACCCAAACTAATATCATCGGTATCGGTTACATCTTTAGAAACAAAAACCTCTACGGCAATGGCAAAGTTAAATGATAAATCAGGTGTGAATACAACCCTGTTGGAATTGCATGATAGAGTTCCGCTTTTGCCCATAGCAACTCGAACATTACTGGTATTGATTGTGCTACAGTCCAAATCTCCCGAGAATAATATAACAACTGAATCGGTTACTGACGTTTCCGAGCCTGCCGCGGGGTAAACCGAAACAATTTCAAACGTCGCTTCGGGTTGCAAATTAAAATTAGCATCGGAATTGGTTGAATTCTTGGAACACGCACAAAACAATAGAAACATCATGATGGGAATTACCAAATAAGTGAATCGATACATTATATTTATCTCCTTACATCAGGTTCATTATAATATATAGACGATTAATTTGTGTTATTCATGTAAAAAATATTCATTTGTTTTGTCCCAACATTATCGCCATGGAACTAGTGTTGATTTATTCTCTTCAATATCTATATGAGCTATAATAACAATAAACCCGTATTTTGATAAAAGGCCCATAACGGGAGAAAACAGAATCAACATCGAATAGATAGTTTTTTCTCAAAAATGAAGGAACGAACCCATTTCGTTGTACAAGTATGAATAATAATAACTTACAAGGAATTTTTATCGTCATTGGGAGATTGCGGTGCCCCACAGCTTGCTGTGGGTTAGCTAGTTTGCTTACCAATTGACAATAATCTAAAATTGATTATCTTTGATTTATGAAAATAACGCAGAAAAAAATTGAAAAAATAAAAAAGAACTGTTACCATACTCGGAAGTTTATCAAAAACAGAACCGGGTTAGTCGATTATCTGAATCGTTACAGCGGTCTGTAATATTATTAGATAAATTGATTTTGTCGAAACCCATCGGGATTTCGACCTACCATATAAATATTGAGATTGCCACATCATCCCGATTAGAATCGGGATACATCGCAATGACGTATATTTTAAATTTGAAAAATCTGATTGGAGTT
>JAAERC010001135.1 GCA_024230695.1 Candidatus Zixiibacteriota bacterium | reverse complement strand
ATTTATGAATAAGAAAACTGTCTTTTATGTTGCCGGCCGTTTGATGCTTATTATGGCCGGAATCCTGATTGTTCCTCTGGGGATAGCTATTTTTTATAATCCACCAGAAAGTTTTTCTGATATTATCAATGAGCCGGAGAAACTTGGTTTTTTATTGGCAATTATCTTTTCGGCATTGATCGGTCTGATCCTATCGATCTCCTGTCGCTCAAAATCAGAACTTGAGGGTATCAGGGAAGGGTTCGCGATTGTGTCTGTCGCCTGGGTAACGCTTGGTTTTATGGGGGCAATACCATTTTTTATATATTTTCTTTCAACATCGGGAGATTATTCATTCGCGAATATAATATTAACTTTTACCGATGCATATTTTGAGTCGAGTAGCGGTTTTACGACAACCGGTTCCAGCATTTTAAGTAATATTGAAGCCCTTCCCAAAGGACTGCTTTTCTGGAGAAGCCTGACTCACTGGCTTGGCGGCATGGGAATTATTACACTGGCTATCGCGATATTTCCGGCGATGGGAGTTTCCGGTTATCATATGTTTAAGGGTGAAGTACCCGGCCCCACAACAGAAAGAATCCAACCTCGTCTTGCTGAGACTGCCGCGATATTGTGGGGAGTTTACGCGCTGCTCTCTCTAGCTGAAGTGATTCTACTGGCGGCGGGAGGGATGAATTGGTTTGACTCGCTTTGTCATACTTTTGGAACTCTTGCAACGGGTGGATTTTCAACATTAAATGGTTCTATTGGTCAGTACAACAGTAATTATTTTGACTGGATAATCACAATCTTTATGTTTTTGGCCGGCGTTAATTTTTTGATTCATTATCAGGTTATTCGAGGGAATTTTTCCGAT
>JAAERC010001134.1 GCA_024230695.1 Candidatus Zixiibacteriota bacterium | reverse complement strand
CATAGGATTCGTCTGTTATAAGCGCTATGCGAGTGCCGATCAGGAAGAATATTTAGGCATTGACACTCCACTAACCGGTAATCAAAGGTTTGAATGATATTCGAATAATTGCAATCTTTGTTGATGATGATCTCCTGCCAATACTTTGCTCGTGAAATCATATCTGGAATATCCTCGAACCAGTATATAGACAGAGAATGCTAATATAGTTTCTGAATAGAATATCTGTTTTTGATTGCGAAATAATTAACAAGTCTATATATTGCTACTGGCTAGTCATTATTGTGATGATAATTTGTCGCCGAATGATGCAAAAATATTCAAAACAATAGAATCGCATGAATTTGTTTGAGGATTTGCTAATTATCTAAGTAGGAAGGTATCGCAACTAATGCCATCTGTTGAATTAGTCTGGGGCTTGATCGCCGCAATCGTTGTACTCACTATTCTTTCGGTTAGTATTATTGCCGGTGTGGTAATTCATAGTCGCAAAATCAAGCAATCCGAAAATAGATTCCGCCTTCTGTTTAATCGCGTTGATGATGCATTGATTGTTTTTAATCGGGAGGAGAAAATAGTTAAATTTAACGATTCGACTTGCCGTCTGCTCGGATATTCTCAAAAACAATTAATGAAATCCGGACTTAAAAGTATAATCCTAAAAGATATGTGGTTGAAACTTCATGATGAATTTCAAAAAGTGTTCGATAATAATCATGAATATCGAGGCGAGACTCAATTAATCGATAAGGATGACAATTTGATTCCGGTTGAAGTCATTGGAGTAAACCTGGAGCTTGGCGGCGATTCCTATGTGCTATCCAGTTTCCGCGATATCACCGAACGCAAGAAGAATGAACTTGAGCTTAAAAGAAAGCATATCGCTCTTCAGGAAGTTCTAACCCATCTGGAGGGTGAGAAGCTGAAAATAAAAAGCCAGGTGACCAAAACAATTGAGCAGGTTATGATGCCAACGTTGAATCGAATATCTTCTGAAGATAATTCAAATAATAAGGCCTATATAGATAT
>JAAERC010001133.1 GCA_024230695.1 Candidatus Zixiibacteriota bacterium | reverse complement strand
TGGGCGGCGCTGGCTTCCGGTTCATTCGCATTGGCCGAAAACTATCTTTTTACTACCGAAGCGTTTCAGGATTACTGGTTGGCGCTTTCAGATAGCGGTTATATGATGATGGAGCATCAGTTTTATATGCCGCGTTTGGTTAGCGAGGTTATCGATGCCTTAGAGGATCTTGGTGTCGAAGATGCTCGTTCACATTTTGCCGTTTATGACCTACCTCAGCTTCGGAGAAACGCATTATTGCTTTCCAAACGACCCCTGACCGATTCGTTAAGATATTATGCTCTTGACGATCTGACTCAGGAAAACTATGAATACGTACATCTTCTTTATCCCGCGTCTGATTCGCTTGAGAATAATTTAATAAATAGAATCGTTCAAAATGGATGGCAAAATGAAGCCGATTCAGAGCGAATAGATATTTCACCTTGCACCGATAATAAACCGTTTATAGCTCAGATGGGTCTTTGGGAAAATTTCAGTTTTGATAATCTGGAACGAGTTCTTCCATATGAATTTATGGGATTCCCTCTATCAAAAGTGATATTTGTAATTATATTGATTATTGTATTTGTAATTGTTTTACCTCTTAATCTGATTCCTTATTTCACTAAAGGGGAGAAACTAAAATTAGCGCCCTGGCTCTATTTCTTTTTAATCGGTATGGCTTATATGGCAGTGGAAGTGGTTCTGATTCAAAAATATACATTATTTGTCGGACCATCGGTTTATAGTATTGCCGTTATCCTGATTACACTACTTGTTTCCTCAGGTATTGGTAGTCGTTTTTCAAAGAAAATTAGCAGCCCTTTTGTATTTTTGGCGATTGTTGTTTGGTTACTTCTTGATATTATTGCTTTTGGTTATCTGACTAAAGCGCTTTCTGGTCTAACTATGTATCCCCGGATATTTATAACGATGATACTGTTTTTCCCGCTGGGATTTTTTATGGGAATGCCTTTCCCGAAAGGAACTCTAAGAGTAGGCCAACTAATTGATTGGGGTTTTGCCGTTAATGGAGCCGCCTCGGTTTTTGGATCGACCTTGATCCTTCTTGTCGCGTTTGCTTTTGGATTTAATATGGCTCTAATAGTGGCGGCGGGACTATATCTTCTCGCTTTTGCTGTTCTGTCAGCAAAAAGCTCCTGGTAACGTTATCAAAATAAAAAGGGACAGGCTTAAAACCTGTCCCTTATTTTTTACTAAATTAATAATTATTTTAGATTCATCAATTGCCTGAGATATTTTGGTGCCGGTCTTCCATATGACAACAATTCATCATGAAAAGCCATTAGATCAAAACTATCTCCCGCTTTCTTTTGATAATCTTTTCTGATATCGTTGATCTCTATATTTCCCATATAATATGTTGAAAGCTGAGTTGATGATAAACAGGCGCGACGCCATTTACCAGTCGCTTCACCATCTTCCTGAAAACCTTTATTGATCATCAGGTCCATTGCTTCATCCTCGGTCATCCCGGCGGTATGAATTTTCTGGTCAAGTATCACATTGATAACCATCCGCAACCGCATCTTAAGCATCTGCATTTTTAGCTCTTCACCGCCAAAGCCAAACTCGACCATAAGTTGCTCGGTGTATGTCGCCCAGCCTTCGGTAAAAGTACCACTTCCATAAATAGAGCGAATAAGGGTCGGCGCGTTATATCGATTAGAGTGCGTGGCATGAAGATAATGCCCCGGCATTGCCTCATGTACTGTTAGATTAACCAGCATATGATCATTGTACTCTCGGAAATATGATTCAACCCGTTTGCTGTCCCAATTTTGTGGTGGCGGCGCGATAGCATAAAAAGTCTCACCATTTTCCTCAAGTGGTCCCGGTGAATTACAATAAGCAAT
>JAAERC010001132.1 GCA_024230695.1 Candidatus Zixiibacteriota bacterium | reverse complement strand
GCTGGAAATTTTTAAACCAGCTGAATCAAAAATATATTCGGGATACACTGAACTTTACCCTGATGAAATCATTGAAGATAGTTTTTATAAACGATCTTATCATATAATAGAGGAGGCGCGTTCGTATCTTGAAGATAACAAAATAAACGGTCGGAGTATTTTTGATAAACATTTAGAGCTCAGTGAAAAGATGCTGAATATAAAAGAAAAGTTTATTTCAAATATAAAAACAGTTACTTTTAAATAGCTTGGGAGAATTTTATATATGTCAAAATTAGCAATCAATGGCGGATCCAAAGTCCGCGAAAAACTATTCCCGGCTTATAAAGTAATTGGTGAAGAAGAAAAAGAGGCTGTTGCCAAAGTTTTGGATACCGGAATGCTTTCCAGGTATTTAGGTTGCTGGCACGATGATTTTTATGGTGGTGAGCAGGTTCGTGCCTTGGAGACTGAGTGGGCCGAGTATTTTGGTTCTAAACATGCTATTGCTGTTAATTCGTGCACGTCCGGATTGTACTGTGCGGTTGGTGCGGCCGGGATCGAGATGGGCGATGAGGTGATTGTCTCCCCATACACAATGAGTGCATCGGCGACAGCGGCGCTGATATATAATGCCGTTCCGGTTTTTGCTGATATCGAGGAAGATTATTTTTGTCTTGATGTTAATTCTATCGAGGAAAGAATAACGGAGCGGACACGAGCAATTATCGTTGTTGATATTTTTGGTCTACCGTATGATGTTGAGCAAATAAATGCACTGGCACAGAAACATGATCTAGTTGTAATCGAGGATTGCGCTCAGGCTCCCGGTGCGAAGTACAAAGATAAATTTGCCGGAACCCTTGGAGATATAGGAATATATTCACTAAATTATCATAAGCATATTCATTCCGG
>JAAERC010001131.1 GCA_024230695.1 Candidatus Zixiibacteriota bacterium | reverse complement strand
TTATATTATTTCGGCAATGGCCGGGGGGCTTTTCTTTATTGTCTTCGTGAAAATAATTTGGTCGAAAATTTATAATCCGGCTCCGGTCTTTGGTTTATCAGACGGTTCGAATACAACCCAATTGAATGCATTAAATGGTTCGACCTGCAGTATCTCCTCCCGTCGTTTACCCGGTCCTGAAATGCAGAATCTCAGCTTAATTGCATCTATAGGTGCCGGATTATTGACAATATATTTAATTTTAAAAATTATTGATCTGTTTCTACTTGGTAACTTTGTCGAATTATTGTCAGGTTCAGCTGAGAGTTTGTTATATATTTTCGAGTTGGGAATTGGAGTAATTATACCTCTGGCAATAATAATTTTTCCCCAAACGCGCAAAAGACCGGTACCAATCGGCGTGGCCAGTTTTGCCGCATCTTTTGGTTTAGTTTTTAATCGCTTGAATGTCGGTATCTTCGGATATGCGACCGATGCCGGCACGGTATATTTTCCATCACTTTCTGAATGGGCATTGGGAATTGGTGTTATCGCCGCAGCCGGGCTAGTATTTATGGCACTTGGCGAAAATATCGCCATATTTGATAATCGCCCTTCAAAAGGTGTTGTATCATATTTGATTCGCAAAAATTTTGGTTCTGTGCGCGAGACCTGGAATGTCGTAATGTCGGATAGTTTGCATCGGGTTTCGTTGTTGGGCGTGTTTGTCCTGCCACTGGCATTTATATTCCTTTACCCCCCTTATCAAAGCGATAATTCCAAGCCGGTTTTAACTTCAATCGGCATTGATGCCCAGCGCAGTATCCTTAAAATCGATGGTGACCGCAACGGATTTATGACATTGTTTAATCATATGGATCATCAGAAACGTTTGGGTGATACTTCTTCATGTGTTCAATGTCACCATATTTCCTTACCAAATGACCATTCTACGCCTTGTTCACAATGCCATCAAAAAATGCTTACGGCGACAAATATTTTTGATCATGAAAAACATAAATCGATGGTAGCAGAAGACAAACAATTGATGGGAATAAATCCATCAAATCATTCATGCAAAGAATGCCATCAATCGGAATCGCCAAAAACCAATCAAGCAACTAAAGATTGTCTTGAATGTCATAAGGAAGATATGTTTTTAACCGGGAAATCCACTATTCTACTGACATCAAAAAATGCAGTATCATTTGCCGACGCAATGCATCTGACCTGTATGGAGTGCCATAAAAAGGAGGCTGCTATTCGACAGGATAAGCATCTTGACAAATGCTATACTTGCCATAAATCATTAATGAAGTCGCATGATAATAAAATTGCCAAAATAGCATCTAAATAGCAAATGTTTTTGATTACTTAATGTTCAGTTTTAAATTGTTTGTCATTATGGTTATTGGAAGTAAAACCGCAATCGTCATCAAAGATTAGGTGCTTCTATGCATAAAGTTAAATAGCGGTATGGGGAATCGAAATGGGCTGTTTTTGTAACCTTTAGTGGTGCATTATATTACGATATAATTTGTTAACACTTATAAAATCCAGGTTTTTATTTGGTTTTGTATGTTTATGTATGTTTTAGAGTGATTTGACTCCAATTTGACACAAACCGGGCACAAAGAATCAAAATCAAATATTAACTTTCTTCTTCGGAGTGATCTCGAATTTTTGATGTATATTGATTTATTGTTTGATTATCCACATTGTGTCTTCTAAGAAGCTGAGCAGCTACTTGAATCGCGGCCTCACGTTCTGCCGGGATTACTTCATCCGCCCCTGCCGCAAGCAATGGTTGAATATCAAGTAAGTAAAATGTCCTAACTGCTATATGTAAGCGCGGCGCCAAGTCGCGAGCTACTTTTACTGCCAGCTCTGAAGCACTAGGATCATTAATTAGTATCATAAACTCGCTTGCTTTTTCTATTCCCATTTTTATGAGTACGTCGGAATTGGTAACATCGCCAAATACGGCTTTGCCTGTTTCACTAGAGGC
>JAAERC010001130.1 GCA_024230695.1 Candidatus Zixiibacteriota bacterium | reverse complement strand
GATATTTTTAAGGGCATTAGAACCTCTTTGCAGTGGTGATTATTTGCGGAAAGTTATAAATTCGTTTCATTTCTATCAGTCTAAATGATGCTATATCATTCAACATTAATGTTTTATCTTTAACAATCTGCTGAATATATATAAAACAGCAGGCCGACACAACTACTTTGCGAAATTTTTCACAATATTTTTAATTATTTATAATCTTAGATATTTCAGATATTATTTATATATAGTATTACTTTACAATTACCGCCCATCCCACTGCCTTTCTTAGGTATATCGATCAACAGTAATAATATTCTTAATTAGTTAAATAATAGCTTTTTTGTTACTGGATTAAGGATTATAATGTCGTAGGTATTATTTATTTTTTTGAGAGTGATTAAATGTCTAATATTAAAATAATGACTCAAGATGATATCGATTTTGCGGTGCGATTGACAAATTATGAAAGTTGGGCCAACAGCAAATTCGATTTTGAACGTTTGATTAAGCTAAATCCAAGCGGTAATTTTGTCGCCAGGGATGATAATAAAAGAGTCGGCATTATTACGACGGCCATATTCGGTAAACTCGCCTTTGTCGGCAATCTGATTGTGTCAGGAAAATTCCGCGGTCAGGGTTTTGGTCGGGATTTGATGGAACATGCCCTGGGCTATCTTAAGAAGCAAAAAGATATTACATCTATCGAACTTGATGGCGACTTCCCTGCAGTCGAACTATACCGAAAACTCGGATTCCGGGATAAATACTTTTCATTGAGATTTTGCCGCAAACCGGCTGATAATAATAATTCTGATATTGAAAACATCGAACCAGGCATTGTTGAGCCATCTAGAATCATTGCATTAGACTATAAATTAATTAACACACCTAATATAATCAGAGATAAGTTTTTGGCAGAATTTGTCAATCATCATAATGGTCAGATCTATGTTTCCGAAACAAATGGAATCAGCGGCTTTTCTATTATTAGGAAATGTTATGGTGATTATTATGTTATTGGTCCGACAATGGCTGATTCGCCAAAATCAGCCGAGTTGCTTATTCAATCAGTTGTAGAAAATTACAGCTCAGAGGTGATATACGCCGGAGTGCCTGAGATAAATCTTTCAGCGGTTGATATCATGCTTAGAAACGGCTTTTGCTATGAACAGCCATCATTACGGATGTATCTTGGCGATAAAATTGATTACGAAAATAATATCTACACAATTATATCTGGCGATGTTGGATAAACATACTCGCCAAATAAAAGACCAAAAAATCTATTGATTATTTGAATCGTTATCGGCGAAAATATGATCCTCAAATGAATCGCAAATCAAATCGATCATTTCAAAAGATGGATCCACAAACTGAAAACCGGTATCAAAAAAATCATCATTAACATCGGGACCGTTCCAAACCGATTTGGCATTAAAAGAGATCTCGCCAATATCGCGGATTTTCTCTGGTAAGGGCATCTTAAATTCAGCTATGGTTCCAACCTCAACCGGTTTCTCACTGACAAGCATCATTCCGCCAGTAGTAATATCAACCAGTCGGCCGGCAGTTTTACCGGTTTCTTTGTCATATACTTTGATATAAAATATCGAATTCCGTCTTTTATGTTTTCTACGTTCGCTCATCTTTGACTCTCCCCTCAATATTTTCTATCACTTGTGTTTAATTATTTTATCGGAATAATACCTCCAAAACAACATAAAAATATTTTGGAACCGACTTTGCGCAACTAATGTAAAATATGAAAAATATATATCCGGCTTGACAAATTTCGATTATTTCGTATTTTTGCCAGCTAACATTAAAATTAGAGAAATAACTGCAGGAAATTTTAAAAACTATGATTTCTGTACAAAACCTAACAAAGTATTACGGAACTTCTCTGGCGGTTAATAATATCTCATTTGACATTGCAAAAGGAACGGTAGTAGGTTTTCTGGGACCCAATGGGGCAGGCAAATCAACCACGGTCAGGATTATAACCTGTTACCTCGCCCCTACCTCGGGAACCGTTCAGGTTGACAATAATGACGTATTATCCGAATCGCTTGAGGTCCGTAAAAAAATAGGCTATTTACCTGAAAGTGCTCCCCTTTATGACGATATGAACGTTGTTGACCATATCAAATTTATCCAGAGTATGCGACAGGGTTCAGCAGGTTCAAATG
>JAAERC010001129.1 GCA_024230695.1 Candidatus Zixiibacteriota bacterium | reverse complement strand
TATGAATTGATTCCAGTTTTCAAAATTGGAGATATGATGACAGTGGCGATGGCCGATCCTCTAAATATCATTGCCATAGATGAACTCAAATATTTATCCAAATGTAATATTAAACGAGTTATTGCGTCGGCTTCTGATATTTCTGATGCCATTGATGAATATTATTCAGTGGCCGATTCTATGAACGACGTTATTGGCGAATATCCCAGAGCACAAGAAAATGATGCCACAGTAGCTCCTCTGGATGAGTCTACTATCGCCGGGCAGGAAGCGCCGGTTGTAAAATTGGTTAATCTGTTGATCACTACTGCCGTTAAGGCAAAAGCTTCAGACATACATATTGAACCGGATGAAAATATCCTACGAATCCGATATCGAATAAACGGCATGATGAAAAAAGAAGCCTCGCCCCCCAAGAATCTGCAGGCAGAAATTATATCTCGTATTAAAGTCGCCGCAAATATGGATGTATCCGAAAAACGACTTCCGCAGGATGGTCGTTTTATGATGCGGGTCGAAGGTAATGACATTGACCTAAGAATTTCAACTTTACCGACCGTTAATGGAGAAAAAATTGTAATCCGTATTTTAGATAAACGGGTTCTTAATATTGGTCTGGGACAACTCGGTTTTTCCAATACGATTCTGGAACAATGGGAGAAATTGATTCATGTGAAGGAAGGATTGATCCTTATCACCGGCCCGACCTCAAGTGGTAAAACAACAACACTATATTCTGTTCTTCAGGAAATCAATTCATCAGAAAAAAATATTATCACAGTGGAAGATCCAGTGGAATACTCATTACCCCTTATTAATCAAGTGCAAACAAATGATAAAGCAGGTCTCACATTTGCATCTGTCTTACGATCGATCCTCAGACAAAATCCTGATATAATTATGATAGGTGAGATGCGTGATTCAGAAACAGCATCGATGGCTATCCGGGCCGCTCTTACCGGTCATTTGGTTCTATCGACATTGCACACCAATGATGCCCCCAGTAGTATTGCCCGTTTGGCAGATATGGGCATTGAAAATTATTTGGTTGCCTCGGCAATCAAAGGTGTTTTGGCTCAAAGATTATTAAGAACCAACTGTCCACATTGTCTTGAAGAATATGAACCATCCGAATTAAGCCTGAGACTTGCTAATTATAATGAACTACCCAAAGATATCAATTTTAAAAGAAGCATTGGCTGCAATAAATGCCGAATGACTTCATACATGGGGCAAACAGGTATTTATGAATTGATTGAAGTTGATGAAAAAATTGCTGAGTTGGTTATCTCTGGAAATTCAGAGTTACATATACGAAACTACGCCTATGAGAAAGGTTATCGACCGCTCTTTCAGTCTGGTTTGGAAAAAGTTATTGATGGTTCGATATGTCTTGAAGAATTACTAAGGGTAACCTCAATAGGTGAAATCCCATCTTCCCTAGAAAACACCCGTCAAGCAGTAAAGATCAATGTCTGAGACATTTTCATATAAGGCGCGAAACAATTCTGGTAAGAAACTATCAGGGGTTCTCCAGGCTGATAGTCCCAATAGAGCCGCCAACATTCTGGCTGAACAAGACCTGATTCCAATTGAGATCAAGGCAATTGAAACATTGGCCAAACCGGGACTTTTTGGTTTTATGAAGGGCAAGATGTATGAAAGCCTTATCATTTTTACCCGCAATCTTTCTACTCTTTATAAGGCCGGTATTCCGATTCTGCAGTCCTTGTCAATTATTAAAGTTGGTCCGATAGATGGATATTTTAACAAAGCGATCGAAAAAATTCGAGATCTAATAAGATCAGGAACATCACTTTCTGAGGCTATTGCGGAATTCCCCGATATCTTTCCCGAAATATATAAATCGGCTATTTCTGCCGGTGAGTTATCAGGTAAGCTTGACAGTATTCTCGATTCGCTCAGCTTTATGCTTGAAAAAGATATGGAGCTTAATCGACAGATCAAATCTTCGGTCAGATACCCGGTTATGGTTCTTTTAGCGATTGTCGCAGCTTTTGGCGTTTTGATAACCTTTGTTATCCCACGTTTCGTTGGATTCTACGCAAAAATGGGAAGTGCCTTGCCGGCTCCAACCAAAGCTTTGATTTGGTTAAGTGAATTCCTTGGTAATTATTGGATAATTGTTATTGCCGCTGTTATGGCAATAGTTTTTATACTAAAAAAAATATACTCCTCGACTTCAGGTCGGCTATTTTTTGATACAACTTTTCTAAAAATACCAATTTTTGGAGATCTTATTATTAAAGGAAATATAGCCAGATTCTCTCATATGTTAAGAATATTGATTGCCAGCGGTATTCCACTGGTAAAAGCACTCGAAACGCTCTCAGGGGTTATAAAAAACAGCCGGTTATCATCCGAAATAAGAATCCTTTCAGAATCATTTCGAGAAGGACGAGAAATAGCCAATCTCGCCTCAAATCTTCATTTTTTCCCGGATATGGCCCTCCAAATGGTAAAAATCGGCACCGAAAGTGGCGCATTGGAGTCAATGCTATCAGAAGTAGCCAACCACTATACAAGGGAAGTTGAGTATAAATCCCGACATTTAACCGCCCTTTTGGAACCGATTTTAACTGTCGTTTTGGGCATTTTTGTATTAATTGTTGCACTCGCTATCTTTTTGCCTATGTGGAACTTGATCTCAGCCATTAAAGGTTGATTTTATAAAGAATTACTCTCATTTACCGATAATTATTTTAAATAACCAGAAACTTATTTTCAAGGAGAATGTCTATGAATTTCCGAAAAACTTCAAACCGTGGTTTTACACTAATTGAACTTGTTATTATCATTGTGATTCTTGGAATTCTCGCGGCTGTCGCAATTCCGAGGTACACCAATATTACCGATGAAGCCAGAGAAGCATCAGCCCGAGCCGCCCTTGGTGGTTTGAGATCCGGCGTAGCGATTTTTTATGCTACTCAGGCTGTTCAAACAGGTACTGCAACATGGCCGACCCTTGCCGAAATTAGAACCACTGGAACCGTAATGGAACACTCCATTCCGCCAAACCCATACCAGCTTGATGCAAGTGCACCTGATAGCATTGTAACAGGTGTTACCAAAGGTACTATTGTTGGTGCCAGAGGTGGTTGGGCATACGATGCCGCAACAGGCGAATTATGGCCAAACACATCCGGAAGCGGTGAAAATAACTGGTAAAAAATTATGAAGTGTGAACCGATAATTGGGAATCCCAACAAATTTACACAGCTCGGTTTCACCCTAATTGAATTAGTAATTATTATTGTAATTCTTGGTATCGTTTCGGCAGTAGCTATACCAAAATTCGGAACTCTATCAGAAGAAGCCAAAGCTAATGCAACTCGGGAGGAGATTCGACGAATTAAAACAGCCATAATTGGCGACCCTCAAGTTACGGCTGGCGGTGAATATATTAATCGCGGTTTTGAAGGTGATATCGGATATCCACCGGCAAATCTGGTTGACCTGATAAGGAAGCCCGATTCTATAGCCACTTATGACAAATTTACTCGATTAGGTTGGAACGGCCCTTACCTTGACAGTTCCGAAATGAATTTTTTATATGATTCATGGGATAATCTATATACTTATGATGCCGGCAATAGAACAGTAGAATCAACTAGCCCAACGCCAAACATCACGGTAACATTTTAGATTAGAATAAAGTAGCCAATATGTCGCAAGAGAAACAAATTGAGAAGCACAGATCTTCAGAAATTTTAAAAAAATTCGGCCATTGGTGCCATAAACTTTTTAAAAGAAGACTGGGCTTTCTGCGTGTTATCTCTATTGTAATTGACCCCTACAGTGTTCAGATGGCAACAGTTCAAAGATTGGGATTCTTTTCGCGGCTACTGGACGTTACCAAAATATATATCCCTGCTTCCATAAAAAACGATGATGCAGGACAGAATTTTATTACTAATAAAATAAATGATTATGTAATAAAATTTGGACGCCCCTTAACACGATATATTCTTGGCGCCGGTGGCCAGGAAACAATCTTCAGAATGCTGACCCTCCCGGCAATGCCAAAAAAGGAACTACATAAGGCCATTTTATGGGAGGGGAATAAGCGTATTCCCTTCGATTTAAACAATGCCTGCTTTGGTTACCATACTGCCGCCCATAAGAAAAAAGATGGAAAAACTAATTTAATAGTCTCATTGATCGCCGTTTCCAGAAAAGAGATCAACCGGATGCTTGCTTTGGTGGCACCGCTCAATATAAAAATTGATACTATTTATCTTAATCAGGAAGCTATCGGATATATGCTTCCCAATATTGTCGGATTTTCTGCGAAAGAAACTTACGCTATGGTTGACATTGGGAAAACCAGCACAGAAATTAGTTACTATAGCGGAATGCATTTAGAATTCTCTCATACCAGTTCAATAGGTACCGAGTCTTTGTCCGGCGGAAATAATAGCGGTAAAACATACGAACAGTTTACTATTAAGCTTCAATCAGAAATACAAAATTCATTAGATTTTTATGCAGGCCAATTCTCGAAGACTTTCAGCGATAAAATTTTTATCTATGGCGACTTTTCATATTCAGATGACTTAATATTAAAATTAAGTGATAAATTGGGGTTGGATTTCAAACGATTTCCAATGGACAATTGGAAATCTTCGCTAAGGATCAAAAAGGAATTATTGGAGAGTATACCGCCAGTTCTGACTTCAGTGTCATTGGCAATGAGTGACTATGGCTTGATAGAATTCTTACCGCCCGAGATCAAAGAAGAACGAGCTACTTCAAGATTTTACAGGTTCGCGGCACCTGCCTTAATTATTGCCGCAGCAGTTTTAATCGGTCATTGGATGTCACTGAAATATGAAAATAATGTCCAGGAATTTAAATTGGCCGAAACCCAAAATCAAATTGAGCAGTTTAAAAGCTCTGAATCATTCCGCTTGTATAATCGTATCAAACAAGAAATTGCCCATGACAAAGCAATTCTTGAAAAGTTAAAAAACAATCCTACCTTTCTCCATTTGAATCTTATGGAACTATCAAGAATAGTACCAAAACAGATTAAACTCGATTTGTACGATCTGAAATCAACTGCAATAAAACCTGAATTATTCTTGAGCGGAAAAACTGTTTCAAATGATCTCCCTCCGGAAGTCATCCTGGCTGAATTTATCGCCCGCCTGGAAAACTCACCGTTTTTTGATAAAATCGAAATAAAAAAATATTCAAAAGAATTTAAAAACAATCAGTTTATTCTCGATTTCCAAATAGAAATGAGTGCGGTAATATGAAACAGAGGCATATTATTGTTTTATCCATTTCTATTATTATGATAGCAGTATGGTACATCTTATTAGTACAGCCAACCCGCCAAAAATATGCAAAAATAAATACTGATCTATATGATTCCTATACCCAAATAAAAGATTTTAAGAAGATTATGATGATAGCCCCGGAATTCTATAAAAAACATGACAGAATAAAACAACAGCAATTACATCTATCTTCACAATTATACTCAAAAGAAAATCTCCTCTCACTATTTGATGAGCTGGAAAACAGAGCTAAATCAAATGACTTAAAAGTT
>JAAERC010001128.1 GCA_024230695.1 Candidatus Zixiibacteriota bacterium | reverse complement strand
TTGACCAAAATTTGGTGCTCATTTTGATATCTCCCTCAAATAAATTCATTTAAGTATTCTACAAATTTGTTGTCAATAGTTTTCAAAAATAATAAAGATTTATAGTTCGTCAAGTTTTTTTATAATTTCTTCATATTTAATAGCGAGGATTCTGGCAGAAAGAATTGCGGCGTTTTTTGCACCCGCCTTGCCAATTCCCATCGTTGCAACCGGGACTCCAGATGGCATTTGAGCAATGGCCAGAAGTGAATCAATACCTTCAAGGGTAGCGGGAAGTGGAACTCCGATTACCGGCAATTTTGTTCGAGCGGCAACAACGCCGGGTAATGCGGCGGCCATACCGGCCATACAAATGACAACTTCATATCCTTTTTCGGAGGCTGTTTTAGATAACTCGTCGGTTCGATCCGGTTGACGGTGTGCCGATGATATCTCAAGTGTATTGTCAATTCCGAGATTGTTTAAGATAGTTTGGCATTCCTCGGCATATTTGGAATCGGATTTGGACCCAATTAATATAAGCACTTTTGGCATATTAAACTCCTATTGTCTTTATCTGTCTATTAGCTTTGAAACCGATATCATTTCGATAATACATCCCATCAAATTTGATATTATTTATTACGCTATAAGCCGAGCCCAAAGCAGATTTTAAATCGTGATTGATTCCAGTGACACCTATTACCCGACCTCCGGAGGCTATCCAGTTTTTGCCTTCTTTACGAGTCCCGGAGTGAAATAGTTGACATTTTTTATCAGTGTAATTTCGGAGACCGGTAATTCGTTTGCCCGTTTCGGCTTTACCGGGATAACCTTTTGATGACAAT
>JAAERC010001127.1 GCA_024230695.1 Candidatus Zixiibacteriota bacterium | reverse complement strand
TGAAGTACCTAATGGAGAATCGGGTGAGCTGGTTGTATCGGGTGATAATGTAATGCTTGGTTATTGGAATCAGGATGACGATGAAAATCAGGTTGTTCGTGATGATAATCTATATACCGGGGATCTTGCGAAAAAAGATGATGATGGTTTTTTATATATTATTGGTCGCAAAAAGGAAATAATCAAAAGCGGCGGAAATCGGGTAAGTGTTAAGGAAATTGAAGAACATATTTTGGAGCATGAATTTGTCGCGGAAGTAGCCGTCTTCGGCATCAGCGATGATATTCTTGGCGAAGCGATCAAAGCTGTGATTGTCCCAAAAGATAATAAAAGATTATCAGAAGATGATATAAAACGGTTTTGTAGGGGAAAGCTGGCCGAATTTAAAATACCGAGAAAGATTCTATTTGTAGATTCTCTTCCAAAATATCAATCTGGTAAAATTGATAAGAGCCAATTAGCTCAAATAGTATGAAATTATAAGAGTAATACTTAGGAATAAGTAATATTTAAAAGTATAAATGAAATAATAGTTTTATCGAATAGATAAAGGATCAGATATGATATTTAATAAAGACGCGTTAAAGATCAATGCCGAAAATGAAGCAGGAGTAGTTGAGCGGTTTTTGCTTAACTCTGTGAAAGGGGTTCCAAAAAAGGACGGGATCATTGTTGGAATCAGTGGCGGGATCGATTCGGCAGTAGTCGCCGCGCTTTCTGTTCAGGCAGTCGGAAAAGAGAGAGTGATGGGTCTTGTGCTTCCGGAGAAAGAATCAAATCCCATTTCTGCTCAATATGCACAGCTTATTATCGATAAACTTGGAATTGAACACAAAACGATTGAATTAAC
>JAAERC010001126.1 GCA_024230695.1 Candidatus Zixiibacteriota bacterium | reverse complement strand
TGGTGTTAAGCCTCAGCCAACCGCTTCAAGGAAAACATTCCTTCAAGACCGGATACTGGTTTGGGAATCTTTTCCTTCCTGGTCTGAAAACGATCTTTAAAAATATGATAATGACGGGATACAAATTCTCTGGACCCAATAATACCTGAATCTGAAAAATGCCTGGTTCGATGCTTGAACCGATCCAGGCGTGTGATCTTAAATCCTTTTTTTCGTTCTTTGGCCAACACCTTTTCATTAATTACTTTAGATCCTGGTTTATCTGGCCTCCCTACAGCACCGGCTTCATATACATACTTCCTGTACCTTTGGAGTATTTCCTCAGGATCTTCAAAACCAAACTCCTTAAGACCAAAATCAAATGATAAAAAGTCATCTTTATTTTCGGTTTGCATGTGATACCCTAATGTATTCCACCTATAATCCTCCGGTCGCTCCACCAGCCCTGCTCGTAGTGGATTGAGATCAATATAGGCCAGGCAGTTCACAAGGGTCTCTCCCTTTTCTACAATTACGCTCTTAAACCGCTCTCCCCACAGGGTACCGCGACGGTCATATTTCTTATTGAAATATCTTGAAAAGGTCTGTTTGACCTCTTGCATGAATTTGGACAAACTGGACCATTTCTCTCGATAATGAGGAATCCATTTCTCTTCAAACACCACTTCTTCTCCATACATTAATACAAATCGATTTTTGATATCCTCATCAGTATAATGGCCATCTGGATTTACTTTAAAAACGCCATGCCAGTGGTTTCCCATGACACAATACCCCAGTACCTCAACGAAATATATTTGACTGAATTTCTTTAATATTTCTACAAACTCATCTTTATCTGTATCTTCAAACGGGTAGTTATCCAATGCAGTCCGGCTCATGACATGATATATTGCACTTTCCCCTTTTAGTACCATCCTTGCATATCTGGGCATTTGGTCACCTCCATTTAATTGTTTTTATATCAAACGATTACATAATTTCCATATTAATATACCAAAAATTTCATAATGTCAATAATTAGGTTGTCCCTAGATTTGGTATCTTCAAACGGGTAGTTATCCAATGCAGTCCGGCTCATGACATGATATATTGCACTTTCCCCTTTTAGTACCATCC
>JAAERC010001125.1 GCA_024230695.1 Candidatus Zixiibacteriota bacterium | reverse complement strand
ATCCCACCGAAGATGCGCCGGCGTATTGGCAATTCTCATGAAACGGTAAATCACCGTAATCAAGAAAATCAGAATCGACAGATAAGTCACGATGTTAAGTATCATTTCCTGAGTTCCTTACTTATATGTTTTGCTATTCTTTTATTCATTTTTGTATTCTACTTTTTTCTAACTTTTAACTTAAGATGTCTCTTTTTTGTCGCAGGACAAATCTCAGTTGTTGTAACATCGCCTTTGGCCAAAACAAAATCGGGATTTAGAAGCGGCATATGCTGGTACTTATTATTGATTGCACCTAATCTTTCCTTACTGATTAAATCGGACAATGTAAATTCATCCAGTATTTCCTGAATGCGTCCGCTTAAGATCGTCCAGATCGTTCTTGCCTCGCAAAAACTATAATTAAGGCAAATCTCAGGGCTGTTGACACAATCGGTAAATCCAATAGGCCCGATCAAAGCGCTGACTATTTTCCTAATTCTAATTTTATCCGGACTCTGTCCAAGTAAGTATCCCCCTTTTTTTCCTGAGACTCCGACAATCAACCCAGCTTCCTTTAATGGTATCGCCAGTTGTGCCAAATATTTTTCTGATAAATGCGTTATTTTCGCAATTTTTTTGAGTTGAACAATATCCTCATTTTTCAGCACTCTGGCTAATTCAACCATTAAGCGTAATCCGTATCTGGCTCTTGTCGAAACTTTCATCAATCTAACCTCAACCTGTTCAAAGACAAGCAGTTTAAAAGTATAGTAAAATGATATACTTTAATTGTCAAGTGAATTAATTCACAAAATCAGTAATATTTTGATTCGGTTGAAAGATCAAATATAATTATTTTATATATAATACTTGTCTAAATAACTGTATACTGTTGAATAACACTCTGTTAAAAAAGGAGATCTTATGGAATTTTTATTATTGCTGATTGTGACATTGGTTATTGCCGTGATTGTTTCAGGCTTAGTTATTTTCTTTTTTCGTAAATCGGTTGACAAGATTTTTAAAAGGCTTATTGGCGAAGATATAGCGATTGCCTGGAATAAGTTTTTAATATTCGCATTATTTGTTGTTGGTGTATCATCGGGAGTAAGCATCTGGAAATTGGAACGATTTATTATGCCGGAAACCGAGGGTGTTACCAGACCGGTTTTGACCCCCGAATTTTGGGGATTGGAAATTTATAGAACCGTGATTCAGACATTGGGCGGGATGGCCTGGGCGCTTTTAATATTTTTTCTGGTGGCATTAATAGCATTTGTGATTGTTAAAAAAGGCGAAACCAACAAAGCTTAAAAACCACCTATTATCATATTCACAAATTAAATATCTGTTTCCGAGTTGTCTAAAAATCTGACCAAAGCGCCCCATCGTGAATCAATTATAAAACCTCGTTTTGCATAGAATTTTCTCAAGAAGAAATGGGTTTTGATAAGACGGATTCCCATCTCTGTCATTCGAGTACAGAAATCCTCCAATAACAGGGAACCAATTCCATTACCGCTAAGAGCGGGAGTGATGATAGAGCCATCAAGATGAACTATATCCTCACCATCATAACGGTAACACAACCCTCCAACGATCTGATCTTGTCCGTCAAAAACTAAAAGGAATTGATCTCGTTCGGTTACCGTTTTGGGATAACCCTCTTTAAAGAAGAGACGATACAACTGCCCGATCTCAGATGGTTTTTTTGGTTCGGTTATATAATATTTTTCGCCGCGCTTATCGGTAATGATTGTTTTAACCATCACCTGTTTGCGCTCACTCTCACCAACGGCAATCACTTCTAATTGTTTTACTTTCGGCGCTTTGGGGAAGATGATCTTACTAAACAAGTTTCTATCCTGTTCATTTTCAAGAGTTGATTGAAGTTCGGATAACTCAATCATCTGCATGGCCGATCTTTTCGGATTTAAATACATTTTATTCAGTAAATTAGAAAAAGCAATTTTAGTTTTTCCCCCGGCGGCTGAAAAATATGTTTGATAATACAAATAGTATCGAATAATCTCTGAGTATCTGTCAAGCCGGTAAAGTCTGAGCAGTTCATGAATAATCTGTTCCCGTGCTTCGGGAGTGGCATCGCTATTTATCTCGGCCCATTGATGATAACGACTGACGGCATTACATAACGGCAGAGGTTGATACAACTCCTTTTGGAGTTTCTCGAGATACATCTTAAGACTGTCTTTTAAAGAAACATTATCAAACATAACAGGATCATCATCCAGATTCACCATTAGCTTGTTTAGAAACTCACGTCCGGCATCAAGTCCTAATTCTTCTATGCATGCATTAAAAATCCAATTAATATTAATAAGAGAGCGGCACCACGGGTAATGGGCCAAGGTTTTTTTGTAAAACTGCCTGACAATCGGCTTGATTATCGAAATTGGTTTATTATAGTGGCGCCATCCGGTTAACGATAGAATGGTAGCACTATCAACATAGTCCTGAAATGGAACGACAAGATTTTCCGGGTTAATTGCACCGGGGATTATTCGTTTACCACTGATCTTCCAACCCTTAAAAATCGCAGTCAATCCCCTTACATATAATTTCCTCCATGAGGACTGATTAGCCACCGAAGACGAATTTCTTCTTCGTTCGGAATACTCGCGGATTCTTTCCCACATAGTTAACTGACCAAAATAAACTAAAGAACGGGCGCCAAGTTCCGGGCGGCAACATCCTAATCGAGGCAGGACATCCGATTCAACAGGATGATTCGAGATTGATAATATCCAGTATAAGGTTTCCATCACCGAAGCATATTTTACATCATCACTTAAAATAACCTGAATATCAAAATGTTTACCAAATTTTGTATTTATACTGACACGATAACGCAAGTAGCGTCGTCGCGATGTTATCCGGCTGATCCATATTCCTTCCGGGTTGACATGGTCGAGTTCAAAACTGTCCTGATCAAAAGCCAGCAAAACCGATTGTTTCAAAAAAGTTGTCTGTATTAAGACTTCTCTTAATCTATTTTTTTCGCGTTTGGTTAATTCATTACCAAAGATAAATTTTGATTCCCATTCTTCATTCGAAAATTCCGGTGTTTTGTCGGCCAGATCGGTTTCATACTGGCTTATCATGTCATCAAGATAGTTCTCGGCTATCGATGACAGTAACGGATCATCTTTATGAAGAACCCAGCTGGCAAGTTCGCATCTGACTGGATCATAATATTGCGGGTGATAACGAACAAAATCTGACAACAGGTGCAGAATATGACTAAATTGTTTTCGGGTTGTTTCAGAGACCGGCCAGTTCATTTCGGTTCTATAATTGAATAGACGGCGGCGAAGATCAAGCAGTCGTCGGATACTTAAGTTAGAATGGGCAATGGCGGAAATTGATTCTTCATCGAGAAACGGCAGGTCAGATTCAATAAATGCCGGAAGAGATTTTCCATAGTCAAGCGATGGTTCTTCAAGAAGCAGAGTTCTGTAAGCAAGCGAACGAATATTAAATTCAGGATGTCTCGCGAGAGCCACAAGTCGTTTACGAATCACCCCGGCGATACGTTCGTCGGTATCTTTAATTTCCCGGGCAAGACTATTTATAGCCCGCTCGGCTAAATTGACTTCTCCAAAGAGAGCATTTATAATTTGTGAATTTATTGCAGACAGTGTTCTATCTTTGTGGACATGAATTTTATGATGTTTTGATAATTCATTTCTATTTTCTGAATTATCCGGCAGAAAAACGCGTTCGGTGAAATTACCAGAGGTTGTGTCCCAGCCATCTTTGCAGGGACAAAATTCAATTAGCGAGGGATTTCCTACCCAAAGCGATGGTTGTCTGGCCAGAAGACCAAAATCAATTATATTTCCTTCAACTTCATAAACAAGATCACCGATTTGAATACTATTTTTTGAATCAGTTTCTTTTATAGCAATATCAATATCATCATGAATATTTTTTAACCCATTATTGGAAATTATGATTGTATCTTCCAGAATACTCAGGTCGCGGTAAAACCATCGCGGTAGTTTTATTTCCCATTTATTAAATTTTAATTCAATAAATTTGCTCTTATAAAGCTCATTAACAATTTCCTGGAAATTTTTTTCAATATTCTTTCTTTTAAGTGAACCTTTAGGTGTTAATTCATTTTTCTCAACTGTAAAATCACGATCAACCACAGCAAAATTAACAACTCGTTCATATGCGGCAAGATCTTTATTGGCGCTGGATACTATTTGATGAAAATACTCCCGCTCATCCTCTTCATTGCTAAACCCCTCAAGGACCGGGTCATCATTATCAGGAACAATCAACAGGACATTAAACTCGCGTGCATCACCAACCAGAAAAATTCTTTTTATTCCGGGGACACCATCAAATTTCCTCTCTACCTGTTGTGGGGCAATCGTCTGTCCTTTGCTGTTTTTGTAAATATCCTTGAGGCGGTCAACAATTTGTAAATGTCCATCAGGGAGTATTTTGAACAAATCACCAGTGGCCAGCCAACTCTGATTTTTATCTCCAAAAATGACCGGAATATGTTCACCCGGTTTTATTTCGTCGAGATAACGGGCAATATAAGAACCGGAGATCTCAAGCTCGCCATTGTCGGTCAGGCGGGTATGAGTCAACGGGAGCGGGATACCAATAGAATTTGCTCTGTACTCATTGGGGGGTGTCATCGTTATTCCACCGGTAGCCTCGGTCATGCCAAAACCACTACAAAGTTTGACGCCGTTATTATTAAGGAACTTAAAAACCGACGGAGCCAGGTATCCAGCCGCGGACAAACCCCATCGCAATCCACCTCCAATTACTTTCCGAATCTCTTCTTTCTTTTTGGCATTAGATGAAACCTGTTCCATTTTGGTCAGACATCGTTCCTGAATCTGCTGCCACCGAATTGGAACACTTATTAATCCGGTAGGATTTAATTTGGAAAGAAGGTTTAGTAAAGTAGCAGTCGATGGATTACCCGGGAAAATATATGTTCCACCCCAATATATAGTCCCTAAAAGCTCAAAATATCTTCCGAAAGTATGGTACAATGGCAAATAGCACAGTAGAACT
>JAAERC010001124.1 GCA_024230695.1 Candidatus Zixiibacteriota bacterium | reverse complement strand
TTCATCAAGTAATCCCCGAAACTCCAATTCCATAAATAGTTTTTTGGCTTTTTCAAAATCAGGTTTTTCGATTTTTAAGGACTCTATGGAATTTGGCATTGAAACATTTCTATCGATAGTAACCAGTTTTCGAGATATCAGAGCTTTATCTTTATTTTCTTCGACCTTCTTTCTTGTTCCTTTTGCTTTGATCTTATTAGCCGAATCCAAAATATTGTCAAAACTTCCAAATTCATCTAAAAGATTGAGTGCCGTTTTGGGACCAATACCAGGAATGCCGGGGACATGATCAGAGGCATCTCCCATTAAAGCTAATTTATCAATTACTTTATGCGGCGGGACCCCAAATTTCTTTTCGACACCTTCGGCATCAAGTTTCTCCGTCGGTTTTTTGGCATTACCCGGATTATGGATTTTCACCCGATCCGAAACCAACTGAAACATATCCTTATCCCCGCTGACGATCCAGACATTCATCCCCTGCTCTTCACCTAAACGAGAATAAGTGCCAATTATATCATCCGCCTCAAACCCTTCCTTTTCAAGTGAGACTAAATTTAATGCCTTGACTGCTTCTCTAATCCGGGGTAATTGTTCTACCAAATCATCGGGCATTTTGGCGCGCGTTGATTTGTACTCAGGGAACATCTTATGTCTAAAAGTCGGTGATTTCGTATCAAATACAGCCGCTATATAATCAGGTTTCTCATCTCTAATAATTTTCATCACCGAGTTCACGAAGCCGTAGGTGGCCGATGTATTCTCACCTTTGGAATTTATCATCGGATTTCTTATAAAGGCAAAATAGGCGCGATAAAATATAGCAGATCCATCTAATAAAAATAGCGATTTATCTTTCACTGATAAAGTCCCTTATCCTGAATATATTTGCTGATTGAATTTGGCAACAGACTCTCAATCGGTTTTTTATCTTTTAATAACTGTCTGATAGTCGTTGATGAAATATCAGTTTGAGGCATATCAAAATGTCTGACCTTATTATACCAAATTGATTTTTTGTAATTGCTATTAAAACCGGGACGGCCACCGACAACTACCTTTGCATATTTTACAATTTCCCCCGGTTTATACCAACTATCAAACAACACAATATTATCTGCTCCAAGAATAATAAACCAGTTAGCTTTTGGATATTTGCTCTTCAAATTCTCAATTATTGAAAGAGTGTAACATGGCCCGGTGATACTTTCTTCAATTCTGCTGAGACAATATTTGTTCTTATCTTCAATAGCCAATTCCGTCATTTTAACCCGGTCTTCAAATGAAGCAATCGGTTTTGAACTACGATGAGGAGGATTATAACTTGGAATAAAAAGAACACCATCAAGACCTAAAGCTTCAAATGCGGAGTCTGCGAGAATTAAATGACCATTGTGAATTGGATCAAAGGCCCCGCCCATGATTCCCCAATTGCCGCCATTGTCCGGATTAACCTGCGGCATTTTCCGGGTTAAGTTTGTCAGACATTTTCTTTAAATACTCTTGTGTCTTTTCCACCAACTCATTAGAGGGATAAATACTTATAAAGCTATCGAATTTTGTTTTTGACTCATCATATTTTTCTTGTTTGTAAAATGATTCGCCAATTTTAAACAAAGCTTTGGGGGCAAAATCGGTATCAGTATATTCATCAATAACTTTCTGGAAATAGACTCTGGATGCCTTATAGCTGTACATTTTGAAATATGTCATGCCGTTAGCATATTCTTTGTAGGCAAGTTTGGTCCGTGCCTCAAGAATCGATGCTTTGGCATCCACTTTAAGAGGAGAATCAGGGTTGTCGAGAATAAAATCTTCGAGTGCCACAATCGCTCTTTTTAGGTCTTCCTGATCGAGCGCATGATGTTTTGGTGAGTTCTTCATATAACAAACACCCACCATATATTGAGCATCATCAGTAAAGGCGGAGTGTGGGTAATTAACTAATAATCTATTGAATTCCACTGCGGCTAGTTCAAACTCTTTGTTTCCATAATATGAGTGAGACAGATAATATTGAGCCGTATCAACGATATTGGCTCCCGGAAAATTAAATATCACTCTTTGAAATGCATCAATTGAATTGAAGTATTTCCCCTTATCGTATTCACGTTTGGCAAGTTGAAATTGTTCATCAGCCGTGCTGGCCAGCATTGCCTTATTTGAGGTACAACCTGATATCATCAACAGGCCAATTAAT
>JAAERC010001123.1 GCA_024230695.1 Candidatus Zixiibacteriota bacterium | reverse complement strand
TGGTGTTCAACAAAAGTCAGAGTCTCCATTACAATCTGATTAATATCGGAATCCTGAAGTTCTATCTTATTCGATGATCTTGAGAATCGAAGCAGATTTTGTACAATTGCTTTACACCGACGGGATTGGGTTTCAATATCTTTAATATATCTTTTAAATGATTTATAATCTTTCTCATTTAAGGAAGTTACATCCTTCTTTTCCATTTTTTCCAATGTAAACTGGGCATATCCCAGTATGCCGCCCAGCGGATTATTTAATTCATGAGCAACACCAGCGGCCAACTGTCCAATTCCGGCCAATTTTTCAGATTGCACCAATTGTTGCTGAGCATCTTCAAGTTCACCGGTCCGTTCAATAATTTTTTCTTCAAGAGTTCTATTGTATTCCTCGATCTCATCCTTTGATTGTTTTAAAGAGTCGATCATACGGTTAAATGATTTTGCCAGAAGACCTATTTCATCGGTTCTCGTGATTTCCACAGTTTTATTGAGATCACCCTTTGAAATCTGATCAGTGATCTTAACTAGCGATTCAATAGGCCGGATAATTATCCGAACAAAGGCCGTCATTATTATAATGGCCGAAAAAACAACCATCAATGTTAGAAGAATCGCCGCCGATTGTGATCTTGAGATCTCAAGCTGTAAATTCGCCAGAGATAAACCAACCCGAACATTACCAATAGTTTCCATATTATTGTCAGATTCCTCGGGCTGGTAACCCATAACGGTACC
>JAAERC010001122.1 GCA_024230695.1 Candidatus Zixiibacteriota bacterium | reverse complement strand
AAATCCAAATTTATTATATTATTGGCATTTTTTCCAAATTTTATCTGAATAATATCGGCCAGAAATGATTGCCAGCACAGCAACACCTGTTCGGTCTCGCCTCTATTTCGCGGATTTATCAAATCGTTTATTGTTGCCACCGCCGATGGTGTATCTTTCTGGATCAAAGCCTTAAACATAAGGAAAGCAACCTGCCTGACTGGAGACTCATCATCACCGATAAAATTAATCGCTCGACCAATTGATCCTTCAGAAAGTCGCGCCATAAGTACGGCCTGTTTTTCCGATAGACTATATCTGCTTATAAGATATTCTGTGATTTTATTAGACACAATCGGCTTAAAAGAAATTTTCTGCGAACGTGATTGAATCGTCGAAAGAAGATTATCAGGATCTTTGGCGGTCAAAATTATAATAGTATTAGGCGGCGGTTCTTCTATCAGTTTCAATAATGAATCAGCCGATGAAGCCAGCATTTTTTCCATTTGGTAGAAAAAGATGACCCGGGTTAATCCCGGCGGTGGTTTTATCGAGGCTTTTCTTTTCATTGCCCGGGCAATTTTAATTGGAATTGTTGTTTGGCGCTTGGACGTTATTATACTATAAGGTTCCTTTTTTTTCTGCTCAACATATTCATTTATCAAATCAATCGCTTCTGATTCAGATTTATGCGGCGGTAATGCCAAAGCAGGATAAAATTCGCCAAATGTAAGATTTAATATTTGCCGGCAATTAATACACTCTCCGCATGCATCAGAGGTTATTCCATCAGAATCTTTAACTGGTTCAGTACAATTTGCCAAAGCGGTTAAAGCAATCGCAACCGCCCATTTGCCCACACCGTCAGGTCCATAAAACAGATAAGTTGATGCCAACCTGTTTTTGTCATATGACCTGAGTAATATTTTTTTGGCCGTTCCCTGACCAATAATTTGTTTAAAAGGAGTCAATTTTAATCCATTCTATTGGGTCAATTGGATCGCGCCCCTGCCGTAACTCAAATTTGATTACCCCGGTTGGTGTATTACCAAGTTTTTCGCTTCGCCCAACCACCTGGTTTTCCTTAACAACCAAACTTTGCAATCCGGAATACATCGAGTAGTAACCATCCTCATGCTCAACAATCACAAAATTACCGTATCCCCGCAAACTTCCAATATAAGCTACAACACCATTGGCAACCGCTATAACTGATGACTTTTGTTTTCCAGTGATCTCAATACCGGGCGAAAATGATTTCAAATAGGTCGTCTTATCAGTTTTCCATCCATATCCGTTGGTGACTTTTCCCTTAAGCGGAGATAACAATGCACCCTTATATGACATAAAATTCCCAGTTGAAAAATCAAACTGGATAAGTATATCGGAACCATCCCTTTCTTTTCTCGCTTTTTCCAGTCTGGCTATCAAATCCTCCATCTGCCGGGCTGTTTCCGATAAGGTAATCAACCTATCCGCTTCACGTTCTTTTTTACGTCGAAGTTTAGACAGATCACGCTCTTTTTTCTCTTTATGCGACGACAAAATCACAACTTCAGACCTTTTCTGTTTTTGGGCATCTCCAACAATTTTTTCTTCGCTAACTAATTGATCATAATCTGATTCGGCCAGAGCAAGATACTCAGATGATTTTGAAAGATCTTCCTTATCAAATTCGGCCAGTGCTTTAAGATAAACCAATCGCCTGAAACTATCTTTCTCGACTTCAATTTCATCGGCATTTTCAGACTCACTACCTCGTCCACCCATATAATAGTAATTAAGATTACTCAAATATCTATTCTCTGTTGATTGAAACCGATTCTGAGATTCATCCAACTTACCTTTTGAGTCTTCCGTTGATTTCCGAACCGAATTTAACCGATTATTT
>JAAERC010001121.1 GCA_024230695.1 Candidatus Zixiibacteriota bacterium | reverse complement strand
CAATCCAAGAGCATCTGAGTTGGAGGAGATAGCATATCCCGATATTTTTGCGCTTTTTCCACCCACTCCAATATCCAAAGGAGCAATAAATGAAAAATCAAAATATCCATCAGTAATATCTGTTTTCCCGCGAAACACAACCGGACCATTATGGCCATAACTTACCGTTTTGACCGAATCACCATCTTCGTCAACAACTTTATGTTTCTTCTCAATATTTGAATCATACACGAACAGTTCAATAGTGCCATTAAAGTCAAAATGTGATCCGCTCGATTTCTCCACAATTTCACCGGACGCCTCATGATACTGCAAAGCTGTCAAACTATCTGGTCTTGATGTAAACTTAATATCATATTGAGGAACGCCAAGTTTTACAAATGGATCACCAAAATAAATATATTTTCTATCATTCTGGATAGGTGTTGGATTGCCGCTTCTATACTGGCGTTCCAATTTCGCCGCATAAAAAGCCTGGCCAATAGATAAATCATTATTGTCAAATAGTATTTCAAATATCTGTTTATTAAATTCAGAGTTATCAGATGAATAAACCAATCGGGTCGCCGAAATTACTCCGATGGCTCCACCACTGACATACCTGAAAAGATCTTCGGCCATTCCCTCTTT
>JAAERC010001120.1 GCA_024230695.1 Candidatus Zixiibacteriota bacterium | reverse complement strand
GGATATTATGTCTTCTAAGATGTTCCTCAAACGCTCTTGATTGGGCATTGGTGCGATACAATATGGCCATATTTTTTAATTCATAATTCTGGCGACACGATTCAATGGCGCTGATTATCGCTCCGGCTTCATCGGAAGCAGTATCGTTTAATATCAAACGAACCGGATCACCCTGCTCGATCTCTGTCCAAAGGACCTTGCCTTTGCGCTCCTCATTATTTGCAATCACAGCCGATGCGGCCTCAAGAATCGTTCGGGTAGAACGATAATTCTGCTCCAATTTGATAACCTTGGCGCCGGGATAATCTTTCTCAAAATTAAGGATATTAGAGATATCGGCTCCACGCCATTTGTATATTGATTGGTCCTCATCACCAACGACACAAATATTTTTATCCGGGCCGATTAGGAATTGCAATAACTTATACTGGCTATGGTTAGTATCCTGATATTCATCAACAAGAATATATTTCAATTTATTCTGATAATTGGCGCGAATATTTTCATTTTCCTTCAGCAGTCGAACGGACTGAAAAATCAGATCGTCAAAATCGAAGGCATAACATTCCTTGAGACGTCGCTCATACATCTGATATATCTCTGCTGTTCGAGTCTCAAAATAGCCGGATGCCTTTTTTGAATATGTAGCCGCATCTTCCATGCTGTTTTTGGCGCTTGAGATTTTTCGCCGAACTGATTGGAATGTAAATTGGGTCCGTGACAGGCCGAGTTGATCGATACAGTTTTTTACAAGTGATTTGGCATCATCTTCATCATATATTACAAAATTAGTCGGATAACCAATCGCGGTTGCTTCTCTCCTCAGAAGCATCGCGCAAAACGAATGAAAAGTTGAAACTGTCAGG
The DNA here is from genome assembly GCA_024230695.1 of Candidatus Zixiibacteriota bacterium. The sequence continues at coordinate 4,290 of JAAERC010001120.1, read as the reverse complement.
CCATAGGTGTTTCCCTCAAGTAGGTTTTCGATACGTTCTTTCATTTCCCGAGCCGCTTTGTTGGTGAACGTCACTGCCATAATATTATATGGCTCCGCCAGACCGCAGTTGAGAATATGAGCCACTCTCGAGGTCAAAACTCTGGTTTTACCCGAACCTGCCCCTGCAATAATCAAAAGAGGGCCATCGGTGGTCATCACCGCTTCTTTTTGTTTCGGGTTGAGGTTATCTAAATATTCTTGTTTCATTTTGTTGTCCAATCTCGTAAAAACCAGAATATAGGTGTATCTTTTTTTTTGGCAAGTTAATATCAATCACTACTTGAAAAAGTTTCGAAAAATTGTATTATTAGAGCATGTCAAAAATGAAATTGTTCCAATATATCATCTTGGTGCTATTTTGCGCCGTCTTTGTTGTTAATGTTGTCTCAAATTCGTTTACTCAGGATGATGCCTATATCTCATATCGTTATGTCAAAAATTTCATAAACGGCGATGGCCTGACGTTTAATCCGGGGGAACAGGTCGAGGGTTATACCAGTCTCTTTTTTATCCTGCTTTTATCACTTCTGGGGCGGTTTGGGATCGACATAATTATCGCCTCCAAAGTAATAGGAATAATTTCCGGCATAGGTCTGATTTTTCTATCGTTTTTGTGGTGCAGTAAATTACCCGATTTCAAGGAAAATATTTATTTACCATTAGCAGTTCCTTTTCTTCTTGTATGTAATGGTGCCTTCGCATATTGGTCTATTTCGGGGATGGAGACGGTTCTTTTTGCTGTTTTAATCTTATATGGATCTTATCTCGCCTCTAATAAAAATCTATTATTTGTGCCGATTCTTGCTATCGCAACCTTGACCCGTCCTGAGGGCGGTCTAATTTTTGTAACAATTTTGGTATTTTTTACTTATTCCAAACAGTTTGGTATCAAAGATATAGTGAAATTTCTGGCATTGTTTTTAATATTTATAGTCCCGCAATTTATATTTCGTTTTGTATATTATAATGACATCCTGCCAAACCCGTTTTATGCCAAGACCGGATCATCGATAGAGTATCTTATATCAGGCATTGAATACGTCTGGCTGTTTATGACTCATTATGGCTTATATGGCGGAATACTTTTAATACCATTATTTGCGGCGAAATACTTGCCACGGCCATTACGACTTATCCTGTCTGTAGCAGTTGTTTTTTGTGCATATATTTTATTGGTAGGCGGTGATGTCTTGCACTGTTTTCGTTTTTTCATTCCGATTTTGGCTTTGTTCTATATGCTTCTGGTTTACTCTTTGGTTTATCTTGCCAGGAACTCCGAGATATTTAAGCACAAAAACTATAACAGCGTAATAATCACAATAATTCTAATAATTGGGATTTATTCTTATTTTATCCCGGCTGAACATATTAAAGGTTTTCTCACAGCCGAACGTGGATTAGTCAACAAGATGACCCATCTGGCTTTTATTCTCGACCCACATGCCAAATCGCATAACAAAATCGCCTGTACTACCATTGGTGCTTTCAGTTATTACAGCGATGCATATGTGATTGATATGCTTGGTCTGACTGACAGGCATATCGCGAAAAACCCCCAAACCATTGCCAATATCAGATCAAACTGGAAAGAGCGGAATTATAATATTCCTTATATTATGAAAAGTGATCCTGATTTTATCATCTTCTCAACCAATATGAAACCATCGGCCCCCGCCGAAAAAGCGTTATTTTTATCATCCAAATTCAGACAGGGGTACTATCCGGTGTTTGGCGCTGGAGTTGAGATGAAAGTTATTTATAAACGCCGTCCTGATTTTTCTGGAGAAGATATCTATTTCCCGGACCCTCTTTTTGTAGATCTATTTGCAGAGGCGATCAATCGCAATAACCGTAGAGAGTACGATGATGCTTTTGAGATGGCATTTCAATCAATAATAAAAGGTCCACCCGATTTTTATCTGCCACTTTCAATACTGGGGCAAATAGAGCTTGAGTTCGGCGAACCAAAAGATGGTGTTACATTTTTTAAAGAAGCAATAAAAAGATCAAACGGTTATGCCACAATATCGGCCAATTATTTGGCTCGGTATTATGAAGTGACCGGTGATAGTACATTGGCAAAAGAAATCAATCTCAATCAAATAAAGGTCAACCGGTTGGATTGAGCATTGCTATCGCATTCTTAATAATTGAGCCTATAAGACCAATATATCAAAAATTACTTCGTCCTATATTATCAATACAATACAATTCATTTATTTGCATTATTAGAAATATTTGCATGAATATTATTCATCAAATGAGGTTTTCAATAAAAAAGGCAGGCGCTTCAAACACCTGCCTTATGATTCGTTATAACTTTAAAAAACTATTCAAAGGCCGCGATTGCTTCATCAATCGAATCGTATGCCTTAAAAATTGTAATCAGTCTGGTGATTGTCAGAAGAGATTCAATCGACTCAGTAACATTGGCCAATTTCAATTCACCTTCGGCGTTTTTCATTGTGGTCATCGCCGAGATAAGCATCCCAAGTCCGACTGAACTCATCCACTCGACTTTGGCCAGATCGATAATAATTTGTTTCTGACCACTGGTCACATACTCATGAAGTTTGCCATGAAAGGTGGTGGCATCCGGGCCGCCCATCACTTTGCCCTCAAGGGCAATAATAACTTTTCCGTCTTTTACGTTATCGGAAATTTTCATCTTTTGCTCCGATTTATAATTATTGTTTGTTTTTCATTTTCAACTATATCCAAGACGAATATAAACTCAAAAAACCTAAAAAATCAATAGATAAACTTCAAAATTGTTTTGAATATAGGTCAATTTAGAATCTTAAAGTATTTCTCACGATCCTCTTTTTTTACATTCCCGTTCGGAATATCAAGCAATTCGGCGGTTATCATCTGTTTTCCACCGATTTTTACAATATCGCCAATTTTTATTTCATACGATGGTTTGGAGTTTTTTCCATTGATTTCTACCAATCCACTGGAAGCCAACTCTTTGGCTTTTGATCTTCTTTTTACCAAACCAACTTTTGATAGATATAAATCTAACCTCATTTGAAATCAACCTTCATAGTGATTAGCGAATCTCGACATACACTTTATCTTTTAGTTCATCGAGCCACTCATCAACGATCTCGCCGGTTTTCTCCTGTCGGGCCATCTCTTTGATTCGGTCAAAATCATCACCAAGCGTTATTGCGCGTGATTCCTGACGATCCAACAATTTCAATATATGCAGACCATACTCAGACTGTACCGGTCCTTCAAGATCATCTTTTTCTTTCATTTTTTCTGTACTCTCCGCGAATTCAACCGGCAGATTGGAAATAGCAAACCAGCCCAATTCGCCGCCTTTTGCCCGGGATTCATCATCGGCCGAAAATACTTTGGCCATTTCTCTGAAATCGGCACCGGCTTTTATTTCGGTGAGCAATGAATCAATCAGGCCATAACTAAGCGATGAATCAAATGGCGTTGGTAAAACTTCAAACAGTATCTGACGAAGATGTGATTGCGTACCTCTTTTTTCCTCACACTTAACAATATGCAGACCATAAACAGTGCGGATAATGCTTGATATCTCCCCCGGTTGGAGGTTAAAAGCAACCCGTCCAAATTCGGGGACAACATCATCTTTGGATAGAAACCCTAAATCACCGCCAGTCAAAGCACCCGGACCATCCGAGTATGTAATTGCCATTGTTGCAAAATCTGCTCCCGCAACGGCATTTTCCCTGACTGTTTGAGCTATTTGTCGAACCGAATCTTCGGTCCCGCCCGATGGCTGGAAGGTAACCAGGATATGTGCCAACCGGACTGCCTCGGGTTGATTGGCGATTGAGTCTTTATATATCTCGTAAAAATCATTAACTTCTTTATTCGAAATAGCAATACTTGATATTTTCCTATTTATTAACTGTTGCTTGAGGAGTTGATTGCCGATTTCAGGACGAAGCTTCTTTTTGAAAGCACGGAGAGTCAATCCTTCTTTAGATAATTCTTCAAGAAATGCTTCATCCGACGGAAACTGTTTTACCAAACTACTAATATGATCCTCAACACCCATTTCAATCTGTTCATCAGAAACAGAAATGGTAGTGTCTTTCTGAGCTTCAGCCAACATCAGTCTTTCGGCGATCAAATCATTTAGTATCTGTTCCTGAAATTGTACCAACTCAGCTTCGTTCTTGGGACGTATCCCTCTCTGAATAGCCATCAGCTGTATTTGTGCGGCCAACTCAGAGGCTAAAATCGGTTCACTTCCCACAACAGC
>JAAERC010001119.1 GCA_024230695.1 Candidatus Zixiibacteriota bacterium | reverse complement strand
CAGTGTTAAAGAAGATTTCGCCAAAGCCGATATCTTAGATGACATATTTCGTCAATCAGATTGTTGCAAAATAGACAATTTGTTGGTGGGGATGAATATAGATATAAATCTTTTTGATTTACATATAACGATTACCTTCGACGGAGGGAGTGTTTTGAAAAAGAAAAAACAGTTTAGTGTTTTGATTCTAATAGTACTATTTATTGTTTTAAACACACAAATTTCATTTGGATCCACAACCGGAAAAATTGCCGGAGTTGTCGAGGATGCCAAATCCGGTATGGCAATACCGGGTGCAACTATTCAACTGAATGGAACTGAATCAGCAACGCAGACAGATATTGATGGTGAGTACTTCTTTATAAATGTTCCCGCTGGTTCCCATACCGTTTTAGTATCCATTATAGGTTTTCAACCGGTTCAAAAAGAAAATGTCAGGGTTCTGTTAGATTTGACAACCCCAATTGATTTTGAACTTGATCAGGTTGAAATACCATTGAAACGACGAGTTGAAGTTGTTGCCAGAAGAAAACCTATCCAAAAGGATTTAACGGCCACGCGTTCAACAATAACATCTGACCGAATATCATTTATACCTAACGGATTATCGGTCCAAAATATAATTAGTAATATGGCCGGAACAGTAGTTGATGGTAATGCCAATATGCATATAAGAGGTGGTCGATCCGGAACAGTATCATATTTCTATGATGGTTTTTCGGTTCAAGATCCATTCTTTGGAACAGTTGGAATGCGGATAGTTCCTGAGGCACTCGAGGAAATCAACCTTACTTCGGGTGGTTTCCCCGCCGAGTATGGTGAAGCCTTAGCTGGTATTGTCAATTCAGTCACAAAAGAAGGAACCCGCTCATATCACGGAAAGATTAAATTCTACGAAGGTGCAACCAATCCTTATAATGTATACCGAGGTACATGGAGAGGTTTGACCCGAAATGGCAACAATGGTCTAAGTTATAATTTATCGGGCCCGACTCCTTTTGTTAAAAGTTTCAAATCTACATTTTTCCTCGCTGGTGAATATTTATTGAATAATGGCTATTTGCCTCATAATGATCAAACTCAATATTCACAAATGGGTAAATTCAGCCTACAGCCTTCGCCAAGTCTTAAATTGACTTTGGTCGGAAACTATAACAGTTCTGAAGGTGAAACTTATACTCACCGCGATAATAATGGTATATCATATGATTTTAATCTTGACGGTCTTCCTGTATATAAAAGATTATCATATCTCTATGGCTTGAAGGGTAGTTACCAGCATAGTCAGAAAACAATACTTGATTTTTCATATAATCATTTTTATACCGAAACCAAATTCGCTCCGGAACATCTTTTTGATGTTTATTGGGATCAATGGCCGGGATACTCTGAAGATGCCGATGGTGTTTATAATGGAACAATTCACGAAGATAATTACATACTTTCACAAGATTATTTTTATACCGGCTTTACGACAGGTGATGATTTTGCACCGCGTTACCAGAAAAGTAGTACCAATTATGACGCTATTTCAATGACCCTTACAAGTCAGATAGATAAGCATAATCAATTAAGATTTGGTGGTGAGTATCGTCTATATGACCTTTTCTGGGATCAAAAACAATTTTATAATCTTCAGCCATATGGCGAAAAATACAGTCAATCACCTGTATATGCGATGACTTATTTTCAAAACAAAATGGAATTTGAAGATTTTATTATTAATGCCGGCTTAAGATATGATTACTTGAATTCAGAAGTCTACTATTGGCCTGATGTAATTGAGAAAGACACTCCAAAAATAAGATCCAGTTCTAAAACGCAAATTTCTCCGCGTTTTGGTGTATCACATCCGATTTCTGATAGATCTATTATTAGATTTAACTATGGCTATTTCTTCCAGATTCCAAACTTCGCCGACATGTATACAAATCTTGAAGCCAATTTAAACAGCGGTTTACCATTAGTAGGCAATCCAGATTTAGAAGCTGAGAAAACTATCGCATATGAATTAGGACTTAATCATATGTTATCTGATGATGTCAGATTGGCGACAACAGTCTATTATAAAGATATTAAAAATCTTATATCCACCCGTGAAATTGGAAGATATGGCGATTCTCCAATAACTCAATTCGTTAATGAAGACTATGGTTCGGTAAAAGGTATTGACATTACAATTGAAAAAGTAGCTCGGGGTAATTTATCCGGTTCCCTGGCATATAGTTATATGATAGCCAGAGGTAATCTATCTGATCCTTATGATGGTTATTACGATTACATTGGAAATACAACCGACTCAATTATGCCAGTTATGGAATATCCATTGGCCTTTGATCAGAAACATACGGCAACCCTAAATCTTAGTTACCGTGTACCGCGCGATTGGGAAGGAAATCTTTTTGGAATGACTATCCCAGGAGCATGGGGACTTGATATGATAGGTCATTATGGTTCCGGTCTTCCTTATACGGTTACCAATGAATTAGGTGAACGAGACGGCGGATTAAATGAAGCTCGTCTGCCGGCAAACTTTTCAGTTGATATGAGATTTAATAAAGATGTTTTTGTAAACAAGGATAATCTGTTTTTCTCGTTTTTCGTCGAAATACAGAATCTTTTCAATCGTAGAAATGTATTGAGTGTTTATAGTAATAATGGTCGATCAGATGATGATGGTCGACGAGCTGGCTCCGACCCGGATGGGGATGGTCCTTATACAGAGGATGATGCCAACCGGTATTATCATTTAATGGCTCATGACCCCCAAAACTTCTCAGCCCCAAGAACATTTAGAGTCGGATTGGAATTCAACTTCTAAAGAGGTTTAAATATGAATGGATTACTAAAAAAAATATCTATTATAGGATTAATATCCTTTATCCTGCTGATTCCATTAAAGGCGGCTTTTGGCAAAGCGTCAGAAACCGAGGCACCCTTGCCAGCTTTGGTTGATTTTGTAATTCACGATAAAGGCAATATTGTTCTTAGGGTAGATAATTACGGCCGTATCCCCAATTTTAGTTATATGGGCTATCCCGCAGGAGAATGGCCAAAAAACTCCGGTCGCGATTATATTGGTGATATGAAATATTGGTTTGGAGCAATTACTGCCGATGGAGATACTGTTGTTATTGATTCCGATGAAGATTCACAACCAATACCAAACCTTGGCACGGAAACCTATGGTATCAGATTATCCACCGATTCAACTACTTATGATTATAATCCGATTGATACAATTGGAGCCGGTATTGGAAATGCCGCTTATGGCTGGCGGATATGGAACGCCGATAGTGCCGCGTGGGTTCACAATCAGGTATACTCAACCACCGACGATGAATTTTATCCCGGCGGACCTACCGCTTTGCAACAATCAACCTATCGTTTTCGTGATGCCGAAGGTTCTCGAAGTTTGGGATTGTCATTAACTCAAACAATATATCAGTGGAACT
>JAAERC010001118.1 GCA_024230695.1 Candidatus Zixiibacteriota bacterium | reverse complement strand
TGGGAAATCACCGGCGGGAATCGTTTCGGACTGATCGATAAAAACTCCCGGACCGTTAGCCTGAGAAATAGTAAAGACCCAGGCAAATGTCGTTTTAAGCGGGAAACCACCGGCTGAACGAATTTCATCAGTCAGTACAACCGTTATTTTTTCCCCGGGACTAAATGGATCATTGGAATAAAATAAGGCCTCATGCCTCGCATCATCATACTCAATGATTCCTTGATATTGACCATTTAGATCTCCAAAAACAGCAATAGTGGAGATATTCAAAGTGCTGGCATCAACTGAGAAATTGAATCTGACCGAAATATCTGTCTGAGATGAAACTGCAGGTTCATTTTGCATCGGAGAAATTGATAAAATATCATTATCTTCACAAACGTCTCCAATACCATCACCATCAGAATCATACTGTTCCGGATTATAGTTTTCCGGGCAGTTATCGATATTACCACAAACCTCATCGCCATCAATATCATTTTCGGGATCAAATGGACAAATATCACAAACATCACCTAAGCCATCACCATCAGAATCCACTTGACCGGGATTTTCATCAGCCATACAGTTATCGCAGGCATCACCAACGCCATCATTATCGCCATCAAGCTGGTTCTCATTGGGGACATCAGAGCAGTTATCTTCATTGGCACATAAGCCATCACCATCACCATCGTTATCAAAATCCAGAGGGCATTCATCGCAGAGATCACCAATGAAATCACCATCACTGTCAGTCTGATCAGGATCTCCACCAAGAGAATTTGGACAATTATCGATGATATCGTTTATTCCATCACCATCACTATCAACAATAGTTAATCCCTTGATACAGAAATTAGAAGTAAGATCATATTCCTGAAAATCGACCCAACTTCCATCGCTAAAATAATAACTTTCGCCCGGATTTGCCGCCGATATCACTATAACGCGATAGCTGGCACCAAGCAATACCGGGATATCTGAGGTCCTGTCAAAAGGCATGCCACCATCAGAGAGACTAAGATAAATATAGAAATCATTATCTTGTGTTAGTTCAACCGGTATATCCAATTCTATCGTATGAAATCCTGTATAATCAATTGTCCCCGATTTTATTGCCAGCTCATCCTGTAATTCTCCGGAAATATAATTGTCATATACCTTAACGATATAATCAACATCATTAGTCGCAGTGTAGAAACTAACAGCCGTAAGCTGTTCATCCTGTTCGGCAATAAAGGCATTAAATGCTTCGGTACAATCTTCTTTTGTCTCTCGCCAACCATGATAATCATGATAATAAATATTATCATAAATCATCGGTTCGACATTTTGAAAAGAAACCGCGCCCATTTCGGGATGCTGTGACATATGTTTGTCATAAAAAGAAACCCAGAAATAACCACCATCACCCCAGCCAGTCCCCCAGCTATTTTTGCATAACCACGCTCCCGGAGCTGGAGCTTTGGTATATTTGTTATCATCCCAGCCAACAATGGCAACTGCATGAGTTGGTTCCAATTCGCTTATGACTGGCTGATAAAATGTATTACTTAAAAAATCATAAAAACCTGACCATGACAAGGCCGTCGAAATCGCGCCTTCTGTCATTAACTGAGTTTTTATAAAATCAATATTTTCCAGATTCGGACCGGCAGTATAAAATTCAATATCACGAACATAATAATATCTATAATCGGATGCCTTACGTTCAGGTGGATAAGAAAATAACTGCCCATCAATATCTCGAACAGTGCCCTCTCCTCTTGAAATATAAGCGGCAGTCATCAGATAATCGCCGCCCTCATGAACAGTCAATCCTCCTCCGGTTGGAGGATCGGCATCATCGTTGTTATTCTGATTAAATCCATTCCACCAATCGAGATGATATTCAGCCAGAGCCGGCTCTCCCAATTCACCCGCAGAAGTCCAATTTTGCGTTACAAGAAGATTACTTTCAATGGAGGCCATCGACCCAAAGGTCCAACAGGTTCCGCCCCGTTGATTTTTTACTGTAGTAATATAGTTTTGGCCCTCAACATTGCGTAAGTCGAAACTTGTTGGAATTTCAAGTTGAGCAAACAGGTTTCCGGAAAGTAATAACAGTAGAAATATATATAATAGGTTTTTTTTCATTTTTTCATTTCTTCGATTTAGTATCTCAATAGTTAATAGACGGCTCCAAATGTCAAATATCTAATACGATCCTTTTTCTACTACAATATACTCCAGAATTGATATTCGTCAAGGTAACTTATACCGGAGTAATTTGGTTTGATTATTCGACTCAATTATTTGAATCTCAAGATGTTAACAAATTAAGGACTTATGCTTTAAATTGCATAAAATGTTATATTTTTTGTGCTTTTATTTAAAACAAATTTAAAAAAATATGGCAAAACAAAATAATATAATATTTTAATAAAAACACAACCAACAAAACGACATGCAACTCATTACCCAACAACACAATACAACCAGATAACGTCAACTCTCATAATTTCCGATTTTGAAGTAAAAAATATCATTTTTTTTAGAAAATGGCTAAAAAATTGCAGTTACCCCCTTGTCAGAGAAAAAATATGTTATACCTTATCTGACGCACAGATTTGGACATATTTACAGATTGGTTTTAGGCAAAACGGAGATATGGTGAACTCTGAAAGCAAATCGACAAAATATCTAATTTTGATTTCACTACTGGTTGTATTATTCCTGGTTCCAACCGAGGCGATTTGGGCTCAGGGATCAATATTTGGTACAGTAACTAATTCCGATTTATCGACTCCAGCGAATGGCGAAATCAGCTTTTTCGGCTTTATAGATGATTCTGACAAGGAAATCAAAATTGAATCTTCAGTTGGCGCCGGATATGATGCTGGAAACTGGTATGATTTTTTTCCAAATTATTTAACAGTGTCTCCTGGTGATCCATATGATTATTATTTTTATAATATTGTTAATGGCGAAGGCTTTCCTCTTTCAGGCATAATTTCTGATCAAGGTATTCAGACAGAAAATATTGCTTTGGATTTGGTCGATTGGCCACCTCAACCAACCGGATTGGCTGGTCATCCTCTTTCAACCACTTCAATAGAAATTACCTGGACTAATCATATTGGCCTGACCTATCATGTGTATCGTCGACAATCATCTTCGAATGGTTCATTTTTCAGAATAGATGACCCCTCTGGTTCTCTCGGTAATCCGGGCGTATCTGCCGGTAGTTTTGTCGATAATGATGTTGAAACCGGGATTGGTTATCATTATCTAATAATTGCACAATATACCCCAGGAAATTATAGCCCCCACTCTGAATTTGTTGAAGTTATTAGCCAGACACCGGAAGACCCGGTTATAAGTTGTCCTGGTGATATTATAATTGAATGTTTATCTTCCTCAGAGCCGGAAATAACCGGTTATGCAACTGCTACTGATAATATTGACCCTGATCCGGTTATTATCTATAGCGATGTCATAACGGCTGGTGACTGTCCTCAGGAACAAATTATCAGTCGCACCTGGACGGCAACTGACTCTGATAAAAATAGCTCCGATTGTCTTCAGATTATAACTATAAGTGATAGAACAAAACCGGTTATAGCCTGTCCCCCCGATACTTTTGTGTATTTTGGGGAGTCCACTGATCCAGATAGTACCGGAACAGCATCAGCCGATGATAACT
>JAAERC010001117.1 GCA_024230695.1 Candidatus Zixiibacteriota bacterium | reverse complement strand
TATCAAAAAAAAGAAGCTTTTCAATATCTATAGTTTCCTGAGCGCCATATTGCTCAAAATGAGAATCACGAAAGGAAACAAATTCGTTAAGTTGATGAACCGTCAAGTTCCCATGTTTATACTCTGAGTTGAAATTTGATTTTATCTTTAGAAATGAACCACCGCAAAATTCACAGATCTCACCGCCCAATAAATTCTGGGCTACATGATAACGGTTATGATTGGCTTCGTCTTTTGAATTGACTTGCTTTTTTCCTGATGGATTAAAATGCTTGTCCAGCTTAGAAAGTTTATCGCGAAGCATATTTATCTATGGTTTTGTTTATATAAAACAGTACTACTGGATCAGTTTCGGTTTCTTTAAGAAGTTCAACTAATCCGCAGGCAAGCGAGGAGTTACTCCGTAAAACAGCCTTGACCGCCAATACACGACGCGCCGGGTCCTCTGATTTCAATTGTAATCCGACACCAATAGCGGCCAGATTACCGCCAATATTCCCAAGCGTACTACATCCCAGATCGCCCACCATAATATTTCCAGAATCGAGCGAATCAATTATCGGCTTTATTGAATTATGTCCAATTTTAACCAACGCTTCGGCCGCGCACATTCTGGGACCATAAAAACCATCACCAAGCATATGGACCAGTTTTTCGATTGCCGTTTCAACAAGAAGTTTACCGGCGGCCACAGCGGCCGATTTCCGGACCGTCTCTACAGAATCGGACAACAATATCGTTATTGCTTCATCAGCCAGTTTATCCCCGATTTTCCCCAACGCTCCGGCACAACTGGAACGAATCTGCCATCTTGCATGCGATGATATATTTATCATATCAGTAACAGCCGATGAATCCTTGATCTCCCCAAGGACATAACAAACACGGCTCACCTGCCGGTAATCATCAAGAAGAAGTGATTTCCGCAAATACGGAACAGC
>JAAERC010001116.1 GCA_024230695.1 Candidatus Zixiibacteriota bacterium | reverse complement strand
TTGGGAGTTAGCTGGCTCTTCTTGCTAAACCTACTATCTAAACTTGGGCACTATTTTTTGTTTCTATTATATTATACGATCCCCAAAACAAAATGTTCCACTTTCTACATTTTAATGTTATTATTTCTTATTATTAATTTTGGTTTATCAAGTTTTTTTATATCATATTGAATATCTGATAAATACTCTTGATTTAAGGCCGACTTTAGAATAATATTGGCTTTGGCAGATGATATAAAGTTTCTGCTATTTTTGAAAATAAACCGCTGGAGATTATTATGGAATATTTTGAACGAATAAAAATCAACAGAATCCTACTCAAGGATGAAATCGCAACCAACACTGACGTTTTGCTTTTCGGCTGGGTCAGAACAATTAGGGTATCCAAAAATGTCGCTTTTATAGTGATCAATGATGGTTCCTGTATGGGCAATATTCAGGCGGTAGTTGAAAATCCAGATGATTATCCAATCCTTAAAAATATCCTGACCGGGGCTTCGGTTCGAATCAAGGGAAAACTGATTGAATCTCCGGCTAAAGGCCAAAAATATGAATTAGCGGTCTCCGAGTTAGAAATGCTGGGTGAGGCCGATGAAACCTATCCGGTCCAAACCAAACGACATTCTTTTGAGTTCCTTCGTGATATTGCACATCTGCGGATGCGCACCAACACTTTTGGAGCGGTCAACCGTATTCGGTCGAAAATTTCTTATGCGGTTCATAAATTTTTCCAGGATCAAGGTTTTTATTATCTTCATACGCCAATAATCACCACTTCCGATGCCGAGGGAGCCGGTGAGGTTTTCCGAGTTACCACTTTTGACCCAAATAACGCTCCAACCAAAGATGGCAAGATCGACTATAACGAGGATTTCTTCGGAGTTGAGGCATTTTTGGCTGTTTCAGGACAACTTGAGGCAGAAATCGGCGCGATGGCACTCGGCGATGTGTACACTTTTGGTCCGACCTTCCGTTCTGAGAATTCAAATACAACGAGACACGCTTCAGAGTTTTGGATGATCGAACCGGAGATGGCATTTTGTGATTTACAGGGCGATGCTAAAATAGCGGTCGATTTTTTGAAATACTTATTTAAGTATGCACTCGATGAATGCGACGATGAGATGCAGTTTTTTAACAAATGGATAGATAAAGGCGTTATCGAAACACTTGAGTCTGTAATAAAATCCGATTTTGAGTTTATCACCTATACCGAGGCGATAAAGATACTTGAAAACACCAAAGAGAAATTTGAGTTCCCGGTCAAATGGGGAATCGATATTCAGACTGAGCATGAACGTTTTCTGGCCGAGAAAAAATTCAAAAAACCGGTGGTTGTAACCGACTATCCCAAAGATATCAAGGCTTTTTATATGCGAGTCAACGATGACGAAAAAACTGTCGCGGCGATGGATATTCTGGTTCCAAAACTCGGTGAGATCATCGGCGGTTCTCAGCGTGAGGAGCGATATGATGTCTTAAAAGACCGTATGGAAAGTATGGGAATGGATATCGGGCTGTATGACTGGTATTTCGATCTGCGTAAGTACGGATCTGCCCCGCATGCTGGATTCGGATTGGGTTTTGATCGGACTTTGATGTATATTACTGGGATGGCAAATATCCGTGATACCTCACCGTTCCCCCGTGTTCCCCGCTGGGCGAAATTTTAGAACCAATTATTTAAATGATTTTACTTATAGGTCAGGAGCCGTGTGCTCCTGACTTTTTTATTAATACATTATCAATCTTTTATCACCTTGAAAACATAATCATACAAAATAGCCTTAATCGGCCAGTACTCCTGATCCCAATCTTCACCAGTGCAGACAACAACCATATCCAAGGATTTAATATAAACAATATGCTGTATCCCCCACCCGGCGGCATATGGTACATACTCCTGATCTATTAAATCATTAGTCGGCATGATCCACCATTGGTAACCGTACTTTCCGCCACCAGACATATTTGAATATAAACCAATCGATTTTGCTATCCATTCGGCTGACAATAATGTATCACCATTGATAATGCCATCGTTCAAAAACAAGCTTCCAAATTTTAGCATATCGCGCGGTTGCATAACAAGACCAAAACCAGTTGTGTGAGGACCATTGGCATATTTAGGCCATTCGTAATTTGTAATACCCAGCGGTTCAAAAAGATATTCATCGGCAAACTGTTTGGGCGATTTGCCGGTTTGGTTTTGTATTACACCACCAAGTAACATCGAGGCCCCGGTGTTGTATGTATAATATGTTCCCGGTTCATATTGCACTGGGAGGTCAAGAACATATTTTATAAAATCAGCACTCCTCATCATATTACGAATCGGACTTTGCGATGTACCATAAGGCATTGACCATTCATCCCACTGAATTCCGGTCCGCATCTGCAATACATGTTCCAGAGTCATCCGTTCCTTTTTATCACTCATATTGCTATATGATGAATACTCAGGGAAAAAATCAAAAATCGGAATTTCGATACTGTCGATATATCCGTCATCGACCGCGATACCTATTAGGGCAGATGAAAAACTTTTGGTCACCGATTGAAGTTCATGTAGATCATTTTGCGAATGATCACGGAAATATTGTTCATAAATTATCTGACCATCGATTTGAATTAAAAAACTTGTTAAGGGCCCAAAATCATTATTCGTTATTTTTGCTGTCAGGGAATCAAGAATCGTATAATCAATATTGTCCAATATCGGTAAATTATCAGTCGAATCTGTCTTCTTTGTCGGGTTACTACAGCAGATAGCCACCAGACAAATAACAAAACAAAATAG
>JAAERC010001115.1 GCA_024230695.1 Candidatus Zixiibacteriota bacterium | reverse complement strand
CTGTTACTATGAATTTGTCTTGACCGAAAACTTGTCCGGCAAACATCATTGCAATGAGGGTTGCGATTAAAATAATCCCATTACGTTTCATCTAAAACTCCTATTTATTATAATTAACCTTTATTCCATAGTTAATTTTTAGTACCATTTGAAACAAATTTACTACCAAAGTAGCATCAATTATCTACAATGCTCGATGACACCTCCTTAGACAAAATAACCCATTAGTATTTATCACCCAATCTATATAATTATACGTTTAAGGTGGTTTGTTGTCAACCAAAAAAATCAATAAAATCGATAGCTGTCCCTGTTAATTCAATATGATACTAAGGATTACAAATATCAGGACCATCCTTATATCTGTAATTGATTAAGGCCACGATATCATTAATATCAATTACGCCGTTCGAATCAAAATCGGCTGATTCTAGAGATTCGGGGGGGGGACCATCTTTATATTTATAAAGGATCAAATACACAACATCAAGAATATTTAGCTGGAGGTCATTGTTAATATCACCGCAGATCTCATCCTTAACGAATATTTTACCGCTGGTGAATTCAGGCGTATATGGCCCATATAATGAGGTCAATCGCAAGGGACCATTTAATGTAAGGGTATCAATTGAAAATATGGTTCCATCGGGAACTGTTGAAGCAATTTTGAAATCAAGGTTTACCAGGATTCCATCACCTGGCTGCAAATACGTTGAGCCGCCTGACGTATTGGTTGTTAATGAGATACCATATCTATTAGTAATATGATCGTATGGCACAATCGATGAAGCGTCAAAATACTCTGATAATGTCCCCTCAACTGAAACGGTCATCAGCCTTATGCTCTGATAGCCAACAATTTCGCCATTCATTCTAACCCTAATAGGAATGTACATCCCTGTATTTTGAAACTTATTATGAATATATATTGGCATAGAAACCATTTGATAAGATGATGATGTAGGAACCCTTATTGAATCTATTTCTATCGTATCGGCAGTCACCATAACCAGCCTTTTCAGAACTTCGGTAGCGGTTCCTTTTGGTTCATTTACAGTTAAGGCCACTGAATACAAGCCATTATTATTGTATGTATAGGTTGGATTCTGAACAGCCGAAGTCCCGCCGTCGCCAAAATCCCAATTCCATGAAGATGGGCTATTGGGAGATAAGTCAGTAAAATCAACCTCAAGTGGAGCTGGGCCCAACAGCTCCGGCCCGGCTTCAAAAGCCGCTATCGGGAGACCAGCCATGGAGGCATAGGCATTTATTGATCCGGCTCCAAGATAACCCTCAAATCCGGAATTCAGAGCATCAATATTAGTGGCATTATCTAAAATAAGAGCTGTAATTTCAGGCTTAGTATAATGTGGCATATGAGACTTTATTAACGCCACCAGACCGGCAACAAATGGTGTCGCCATAGATGTTCCGGGAACCCAGGCTTCACTTGGGCCATAATGATCTGAATATGTGCTATAAATATTGTCTCCCGGGGCACAAATATCAACATATTCGCCATAATTAGAAAAAATTGATCTATAACTGCCGGGGTGACTGGTAGCCGCCACGGATAAGGCTACTTCCATTGGAGGTGTTCCAAGAAATAAATCATCCAAATACCCACCAGTTTCACTATACTCATCATCATTTCCGGCTGCATGAAGAACAATAACATCATTTTCATTACATAATAATCCGGCGGCGGCCATTGCCGTCGAAGAGTTGGAGAAACCCCAACTACAATTAACAACACAAGCACCCATT
>JAAERC010001114.1 GCA_024230695.1 Candidatus Zixiibacteriota bacterium | reverse complement strand
TGGTGTTGATATGTTCGATTGTGTTCTGCCGACTCGTAACGCCCGCACTGGAATGGTTTTTACTTCAGAAGGTCCATTAGTATTCAGAAACGCCGAATACAGTAGAGATGACCGGCCGCTTGACCCAAATTGTAATTGCCGAGTTTGTCAAAGATACAGCAGGGCGTATATTCGGCATCTTTATAATCAGAAAGAAATAACGGCTTTAGTATTGACCAGTTTTCACTCAGGATATTTTTTCCAGAATCTGATGCAGGGGATACGTTCGTCAATTACTAATGGTACTTTTAATGTATTTAGAAAAGACTTTTTGACAAGATACGCGACTAATAAAAAACCAACTAAGTAATATTGTACTATGGTATTTTTTGTTAAAATATTTATTTTCATAAACCTGCTGATTTTTGTTTGTCCGTTACTGATATTGGGAGCTGAAGATATCGATCCTGCGATGGAGTTTTATTTGGGGAAAATTGATTCAGTTTTAAACAGTAGCACTCTATTTGATAATAATTTAAAGTCTTCGGTTTCACTCAAATCAATTTATGTAAAATTAAACTATCGCGGTATTGTAAGTGAATCAGATACGGCCAATTTCCTCGGCAGTTTATTAAATGGTGAATTCATAAAATCACAAATTATTGACACATCATATTTAGATGAGAATATTGTTCCAGCAAAATTACAATTTGAAAAACCCTGGATATTTAATTGTCGATTTTACTTTTTCCCGAGAGATACTGGTGCCGGTGATCTTGCTATCGGGTTTGTTCCGGCCGATACGCTTGATAAAAAAGCTCCAGAGGGTATAATTATAATAAATCGTGATACTTACCGAGTAAAAAATATCTATTTGCACTATCTTAACATTGAAGATTATGAGTGGCTTTCCAAATCCTATCAGTTTGTTTATGAAAATGATATTTCGTTATTAAAATCATTGACAATCCAGGGATGTTACTATGGATTTTTTCAACGTCGTTTTTTCAGACAGGATCTGATATTTGATAATTACGATTTTCAAGAAATATAAATAGCTTGCCTGAAAACCATAATAAATTTATACTATCTTTATGATAGCCATAAAAGATATTCTATTAAGTAAAATAAATTCTAAGCGGATTCCGGTGCATATTGCCATCATAATGGATGGAAACGGGCGATGGGCCAAAAAGAGGGATCTACCGCGTACAGCAGGGCATGAGGCTGGAGTGGAATCTGTCCGAGAGGTTGTCAAGGCGGCCACTGAGATAGGAATTCAATTTCTGACTTTATATACTTTTTCGGTCGAAAACTGGAAACGCCCTCGTGAGGAAGTTACGGCCCTGATGCGTCTTCTGACAAAAACTACTAAGCGAGAAATTGATGAGTTGAACAGTAATAATGTCAGGTTGATAACAACCGGCAGGATTGATGGGCTCTCTTATGCGCGCCGCAAAGTTCTTGATCTGGCCGTCAAAAAAACAAAAAAAAATACGGGATTGGTTTTGAATCTGGCTCTTAATTATGGTGGTCGGACAGAGATCATCGACGCTGTCAAGGCTATCGCACTTGGTGTTAAAGGCGGGCATATTCATCCCGGCGAGATCAATGAGGGGCTATTTTCAAATTATCTATATACGACCGGTTTGCCTGATCCTGACCTATTGGTTCGAACCTCAGGCGAGATGCGAATTTCTAATTTCCTTCTCTGGCAGACCAGTTATACCGAGATGTATATCACAAAAGTTCTTTGGCCCGATTTTGGCCGCAATGATTTTTTTGAGGCTATAATTGAATTTCAGAGAAGAGAACGTCGTTTTGGCAAGGTATAGAAAGGTATAATCTGTGAATCGTAATATGCTTATCAGAACAATTGTGGCCTTGATCTTTGGCCCTGT
>JAAERC010001113.1 GCA_024230695.1 Candidatus Zixiibacteriota bacterium | reverse complement strand
CCCGATACCGACGAAAAATATAAAGATATAAAATCCACCAAATTGCTGGCGTTTGTTTTTGAAAAAATAATTAAACAGGGCTATGTAATAGGTAATGTGGACTCGGTGATTATCGCCGAATTACCGAAAATGAATCCGCATATTCCGGTTATGAGAAGTAAAATTGCCAAGATTCTTGTTACGGTTGAGGAAAATATTTCAATAAAGGCAACTAGTAATGAGCGGATGGGATTTGTCGGCAGGGAAGAAGGGATCGCCGTGATGGCTACGGCATTGATTTATAAAGACGATGGAACAATTTCTTCAACTAACAAATGATCTTATAGATAAGCTTTTTATCTATGGGCCGTTCTGGATATATGCTTTTCTATTTTTGGCATCATTTATCGAAAATATATTTCCGCCGATCCCGGGCGATTTTATTACTGTCACCGGCGGCGCCTTGGCGGCATCGGGAAGATTAAACATATATTTGGTTTTTCTGATGGTCTATGCCGGGGGAATTCTCTCGATGATGCTTATTTATTATCTGGGCAGATCGCGTGGCAGAGATTTCTTTATGAGGAAAAATTATAAGATATTCTCACGCGATGATATCCCGCGACTTGAGAGTTGGTTTGCCAAACGAGGTGTTTTGCTTCTGATATTTAATAGGTTTATTGTTGGTGTTCGGGCCGTGATAGCATTAGTCGCCGGTATCAGCCGTTATAACCCAGTGAAAAAATTCGTTTTTGTATCAATTTCATTTTGGATATTTAATGGTTTATTATTATTCAGCAGTTATCTGTTTGTGATTAATTTTGATTCTGTCTTTTATTATTTAAGGCTTTATGAAAAAATCGTCTGGCCAATTATTATTGTTATCTTAATCATTTTTGTCGTAATTAAATTCCGTAGAGTGAAATTAAATGGAAGATAAATTAAACATATTAGTTTTGGCCGGTGGACTTTCCGATGAACGGCAAGTATCGCTGACCTCGGCGGAGGCAATAGTAACTGCTCTGAAAAATCTTGGATATGGCGTAAATGTACTTGATACTGCCACAGGAGAATCTTTGCTTGATGGCAATGGTAAATATCTTCTGGAGAAAGATGATAAATCGATATCGAAAATTGCATTCAAGCAGTCTGAGAGCTTAGTTTTATCACAGGCAATTAAAATCGAACCATACAATAACTCCGATTTGGTTTTTATTGCGCTTCATGGCGGTGCAGGCGAGGATGGCACAATTCAGGCTTTGCTTGATATGGCCAAAATAAAATATACCGGGTCTAATATGATATCCTCGGCGATGGCCATGAATAAATCGGTCGCCAAAAAACTGATTGAAAATAAGAAAATTCCAACACCAAAATATCTACTTTTTAATCAAGATAGAGAAAGCATAAAAGATCAAATTAGTAATATAAATGATACTTTTGATTTTCCGCTAATAGTCAAACCGAACAACTCTGGCTCAACTGTCGGGCTAACTATGGTAAAAGGCGATGAAATGTTAAACGATGCAATAGAAGCGGCTTATGGTGTATCACCTGAAGTGTTAGTTGAGCAATTTATTGATGGCCGGGAGATAACATCGGCGGTCCTTGATGAAACTTCATACCCGCTTGTCGAAATTATTCCATCTGGCGAAATATATGATTACACCTGCAAATACACAAAAGGAAAATCGCAATATATCTGCCCAGCAGAGCTTCCGAAAAAGACAACTGAACTTATCAAAGATTATGGCCGCCATGCCTATGATGCCTTAAAATGCTCTGGGTTGGCGCGGGTCGATTTTATTCTCGATAAAGATAATATCCCATGGTTTCTCGAATTGAATACATTGCCGGGCATGACCGAACTTTCACTGGCGCCGATGGCGGCCAAAGAAGCCGGTGTTGATTTCGAAAAACTTATCCAGAAGATCTGCGAATCAGTCTTAAAAGGTTAATGGTGAATAATATGACGACTCCTGAAAAATCAAAAATTAAAGGTGTTATATTTGATCTTGGTTCTACCTTGATCGAATATGAAAATATCCCCTGGGATGAAATGAATCTGTTGGCTCTCGAAGCCGGATATAATTATTTGAAAGGCTCTATTAGTCCGCTTCCTTCATATGATAAGATAACCGATGAATATTTAAAAATCAGGGACAAAAACCGGGAATCTTCACGTCGGACACTTCAAGAGTGGAATGTGCTTGATAAAATCGCCGAGCTATTAAAAGCTGTAAAAATAGAAAATAATGACAAGATAGTCTCAGAGTTCTTTAAATTTTACTATAATGTTATCTCAAATCAGTTAACTATTATTGATGACGCCAAATCTGTTTTAAGTGAGTTAAAAAATACCGGACTCAAACTTGGTTTGGTATCGAATACGATTTTCCCTGAAGCTAATCATAAGGCTGATATGGAAAGATTTGAGATACTAGAATATTTCGACTCATTGTTGTTTTCATCAACTCTTGGTTGCCGCAAACCACATCGGCTGATATATGAAAAAGCGGTTGAGCAATCCGGATTAAAACCGGAGCAGTTGATATTTATTGGTGATAGATATATTGAAGATTATATCGGTCCTCGTGAAAATAGTATCTTTTCGATTTTAAAATTCCGGGAGGGGCGTGAATATCCTGAACCTTTTCCCGATGATATAGTTATGATTAAATCTCTGAAAGAATTGCCAGAGATTTGTCTGAAATAAGTTTGACGAAGCTCAAAGTATTTATATATTAGCTTTTTGCTGAGATTACTTAATTAT
>JAAERC010001112.1 GCA_024230695.1 Candidatus Zixiibacteriota bacterium | reverse complement strand
AAGCAAGCTCAATTGCTAGAAGAATTAGAAAGCGTCAATCGAGAATTAAAAAGTTTTGCTTATATCATTTCACATGATTTAAAAGCCCCCCTACGAGCCATTAGCTCACTGGCAAATTGGCTGGCTATGGATTATAATGACAAATTAGATGAGGATGGGCAAGAAATGTTCAATTTACTTTCCGGTCGGGTCGAGCGAATGCATAATTTAATTGATGGCGTCCTCCAATATTCACGCGCCGGCCGCATCAGAGAGAAAAAGGTAGACATTGATCTAAACGAACTGTTGGCCGAAGTGCTTGAGATGATTGCGCCCTCGGAAAACATAAAGATCATCGTCAAAAATAAACTGCCGACAATTTGGAACGAGCAGACCCGTATTGAACAAGTTTTACTAAATCTGCTCAACAACGCTATAAAATATATGGATAAACCCATAGGAAAAATTAAAATAGACTGTGTTGAAGCTGATGGTTTCTGGCAATTTAGCATTGCCGATAACGGCCCCGGTATCGAGGAAAAATATTTTGACAAAATCTTCCAGATTTTTCAAAGCCTGGCCCCCCGTGATAAAGTT
>JAAERC010001111.1 GCA_024230695.1 Candidatus Zixiibacteriota bacterium | reverse complement strand
ATCCCGCATTTTTGACGCATCCCTTTTGAAAAACCGGATAACCGCTTATTATGCACACCCGCCGAAAGACCGACCCGGAGTAAAACATCTCGATAATCACTTTTTGTATAATCATTTTTACCACCCAGTTTGGCAAAAAAATCAAGATTCTGAAAAGCTGTAAAATTAGAGTAAAGCTGTACATTCTCAGAAACAAAAGCGATCTGCTTTTTGGCCTCAAGCGGTTCTTTGTGGCAGACAATTCCATTTATTCTGGCCTCTCCCTCAGTTGGTTCGAGAAAACTAAGAAAAAGATTGATAGTTGTAGTTTTTCCGGCACCGTTTCCACCCAAAAGCGCAAATACTTCTCCCGGTGAGATTGAAAAGGAAACATGATCCAGAGCCAGGACTCCGTCCTCATATCGTTTTGTTAGATTTACCGCTTCAAGCGCCGGAGGCGTATTTACCAAATGATTATTATTCATAACAAATTCTCCAAATAAAGGCTATTTTTTTGACAAACGAACACCATAAACGATGACACCGCCAACAATACCGAGAATAAAGAGTACTATGAGTACAGTTCCCCAGATATTAGTTTCCGGACGTATCTCAACTGTGGCTATTTTATCACTTCCGTTTATAAGAATTCCATTAGATAAACCGGATGTTTGAATCCTGACCTCATATTTGCCTACTGAAATATCTTCAGGAGGTTTAAATTTTAGATTTACCCGTTCCTCTTCACCGATTTCCAATGAATTGATATTTGACGGTGTAATCTCTTTAGTCCAATTCAATGGCACATCGGCCTGAATTTCAACTTGATCTAATCGCCGACTGCCCTCGTTGAGTAGATCGATATTAACTTCAACTGTTTCATCCGCCAAAATCGAATGGAATAGCTGAGGCGCCCGCGCCAATAGTTCACCTTTACCCTTTGGCAACAATTCCAGTTTTACATATCCAACATCAAGCTGTTTTAGTTCTTCCTCTGTCCATTGTTTTACCCCGGCATCCGTAAACAGAGCTCTTTTATCATTCGGTATTGCCAAAACGTAAAACGGAATCGCCTGATCCATAATAACCTCATTGGTGGAACGATCCGGCAAAGCAATTTGTAAAACAGCCTGTTTGGTTCTGCTGCTCTCGGTAAACTTGACCTGCCTGAGACGAACCTGCCCTGAAGCGCTCTTAAAATGACGGCTGATCTGCCGGGGAAGATTAACAACTTCCAGTGAATATGTATTACTGGTTCCGCTAAATAATTCAAGAGTCAGGTCATAATCGGCCTTTTTGCCAAGCCCAACTTCCTGCGAAAATCGCTCAGATTGAACCGCAACCTGATTAACGGTAGCATCTTTCTGCAAAAAGATTTTCATACTGCGTTGATTACCGTTACCATATATCAAAAACACCGTTACCACATCAACATCCTGAAGCAAGGCAAAATCAACTTTCTGCGGATGACTATATTGCAATTCGGTGATTTTGGATTCATATGGCTGACTTATAATAGCATTCTCTTCGTTCAACAATGAGACATAGACATTACTAATAACATCCGGTTGTAGCGAGCGAAACAGAGCATCATCTATATTGAGTAACTTTCTGAATTCAGCTGTTCCACCGGATGTATTGGCTAGGGTTAGACTGACCCGTTTGGAACCATCCTGACCGTGATATTTCACTGCCGATTTAACCGAGATATATTGTTTTTCAAATAAAACCGCCAGAAGAGATTGCTGATAGTTGACCTCGGCATCAGAAAATATTGACCTCGCACGATCAAGTTCGACTCTGGTAATTAGATCTTTTTCAAAGAGTGTCTGCTGACGATCATATTCTGTCCGAGCGATCTCAAAAGCTTCTTTAGCCCGTTTTAGCCCCAGCAGTCGGTATTGGTCATCTCGTTGATTAAATGGATTATACGTTTGGGCCGTAACAGATGAAATAGTGAGTATCATCAGGCAAAATATAATTATATATACATATTTATTCTGCACAACTTATTGTCCCTGCTTTTTCATCACTTTAGTTTTTAGAGGACATTGATCAGCGTTTGGCTTTTTAAATTCTAATGTGATTTCCTCGCCATTACGTAACATAGTCATACTGGCTTTATCTCCGGCCTTAATATTTTCGTAAATTTGAGAAAGATGTTCTACAGATTTAATATTTTGCGATTGAATTTTTATTAGTTGATCATCATTATCCGGCTGAGTTCCGATAAAAACCGATTCTATTTCTGTGATAACATCAACCACAATCATTTTTCCATTGACATTATCAACTATTAAACCTAATTCGATAAGTTCAGAAATCATATTTCCCATATCGCCGCCACTGGGACCACCAATAGTTGAAACCATCATTTTGGCAGGAGAATCCTTAGGATCCATTTTGGCATATTTTACCATT
>JAAERC010001110.1 GCA_024230695.1 Candidatus Zixiibacteriota bacterium | reverse complement strand
TTTCCATCGATTTGGTAAGATTATTAGTTGTGTTGACCAAGTTCCTGTGAGCATTGATCGCTGCAATATTGTTATTAATACGTAGTGACATCTATCATTTCCTCCTTGAAAATGATTGGGATTTCCTTATCCCTTCACAAATTATCCGGGCGAATCTGCCCAGTGACTACTCCGATGTCACGATTCCTATTTTACAAACAAAAACAAATTTTTTGGTATCCTTTTACGTCCTCCCTTTTCTATTAATAGTTAGCTTTAACTTTTTTGTTATTTTCTTTTACTTATATCAATTTTTTCTTTGCCTATTTCTCTTAAGTTATATTCGGCAGAATAATTTATAACTTTATAAGACAGTCACATAGAATTTCGGTTTCTTCTGATTGGATCAAAGTCAAACTGGAGTCTTTTCTGTCTTAATTTCACCCAGTCGATTAATTGCCGGTTGAAATTCAGGGTCGATTTTTAATATCTGCGTGTAACCTATTGCCGCAGAATCGGTGTATCCAAGATGATAATAACACTCAGATATATTGAACAAACCGGAAATATTATTTTGATTAAAGAAAAGGTGTTTTTCCAGATGTTTGATCGCCTCAGTATATTGTCCCAATTGACAATAAGTCGAACCAATAATAAGTTCGATCTCAACATCTTCCTGAGCAGTTTCGCAATATTTTTCCAGAAGCGTTAAGGCCTCTTTTGCTTTGCCCAATTGAAGCCGTGTTAAGCCAAGGTTTCTATATATCAGGTTTAGTTTATCATTTCTTTCAAGCGCCATCGAATAATAAACCTCAGCCTTTTCAAAATTATTCTGCTTATAATAGCAGTTGGCCAAGTCGTTTATGGCTTCAAAATCATCCGCTCTGTCTTTTAGGTACCGATCATAATACATCCCGGCATTTCCATAATCGCCTGTATTATAATAACTTGTGGCGAGGTTTTTAATGTTTTGAACTGATTCGGGCAATAACTGAATTAGTTTTTCCAGAACCGGAATAACTCGGTTGTATTCGCGCATATTATATAAGAATTTGGCCGCCCGATCGTGAACCTCTATGCTGTCTTCAGTTAGTTCCAACGCCTTATTGAGATAAAGGTCGGTTTCTATTCTATTTTCTTTCTGAGCAAAATATTCTGATTTATAAAGATTGGCCAGGTCTGAGTCCGGTTTCCAGTCAAGATGTTTATTTATAAATTCCAGGGCCAGATCAGAATCTTTCCGGTCAAGATAGATCCGAGCCAGCCTTAGCAGGACATCACGGAATGTATCCAAATGTTTGATCGCTTCAAGATAATATTTTTCAGCCCTTTCAAAATCGCCCCTTAATTCATAGATCAACCCCAGGCCATAATGTCCCAGATATGTCGCGCCGACATATATCTGTATCAGATTAACCTCTTCAACGGTTTCGTCATATTTTTCACGGGTATCAAGATATTCATTATAATATTTTTCGGCCTTATTAAATTCTTTCAGGCCGGTGTAGGCATGGGCCATCGAAAGCAAGGCATCCAGAAAATCAGGTTTGACCACCAAAGCTTTCTCGCAATATTCCAAAGCTTTTTCATATTCGAGTAATGAAATATGCGAGGTGGCCATCTGGTGCAAGGCCATCAATTCAACCGCATCGCCATATTTGTCATCTTCTTTGCTTAATTCAACCGCTAAAGCCGAATGTTTTAGCATCAGGTGGCAAGTGCTGGCATCGGGATGGGCCCCACTGCTTCTTAAAAGCTGGCTGTAGTTGTAATGAACAAAGCAGTTATTCGGATCATCAATTAACTGTTTCTCGAGAAGTTCTCGAGAGCGTGCAAGTTTCTCTTTCATTTTCTCAGGCGAAAGATCATACCCATAATGTCGAATGCTGGTGCCGAGTCTAACCGCCTTTTCGCCCGGATCAAACATCAACTGATTATGAACAATGCCATCATAGCGCAATCCGGCATCTCTTCGGAACATTCTAATAGAATGTAAAAACGAACTGTTC
Source organism: Candidatus Zixiibacteriota bacterium (assembly GCA_024230695.1). Next base: position 1,401 of record JAAERC010001110.1, on the reverse strand, counting down.
TGCCCGGTTTCTTTATTGACATTAAATATATTAAACGAAACAATACGGTAATCATCCTGGGCCGCGGCTTGCCTCAATGTTGGAAGGTCATCAAGCACAAATTCTTCATCAGCGTCAATTATAAAAATCCAATCGCAGGTAGCTTTGGATATCGAGTAATTTCGATGGAATGAAAAATCCTTGGTCCATTCCTGATTATACACTTTGGCGCCATATGATTTTGCAATCTCAACCGTTTTGTCAGTAGAACCGGTATCAACAATGATGATCTCATCAACCCAGCTTCTTATCGATTCCAGGCAGTTCGGCAACATCTCTTCTTCATTTTTGACAATCATACAGGCTGAAATAGTTGCTTTATTTTTAAAACTTTTCTTCAATAACTGGAGTTCCTGAACTTGATAACAATTATTCAGGCCTTTTTCAACTATCGCTTCCGCCTTATCATAATCTTTTTGCTGAAAATACAGGTTGCCAAGATTCAAGTACGGATGCATATATTTGGGGCTTTCAGCATGGGCCATGTTTAAAAATTCAATGGCTTTTTTATAATCATTTTGTGATTTGAAAGCCAATCCAAGATAATTATAAAGTAGATGTAATTGACCATTACTTAAATATTGAACGTCCGTTTTTAATTTATCATTTTTAAATAACTCAAGAAATTTTTGACCACAACTTAGTGCTCTTTTATAATCTTTAAAACTGGTGGCAATAAACGACTGAACAAAATAGAAATCCCGGTCGTTTTCGTCAAGCTTTAGTGCCTCAATGGTTATATCATGGGCCTTATTAAATTCATTTTCATTTGTAAAAGAAAATGCCAGCAATCGATAATATTCCAAAACATCAGTTTTATTGGCAGTAGCAATATCCAAAGGAAGTTTTTCTAATAATTCAATTGTATCGGAAAACTGATTTTGCGCATATAATAAACGCGCCTTTTGAAAAGTGGAGGTTAAATCATTTGGCCTAACAAAGGTTTTATTCTTTTTGACATTTGTTTTGTTTTTTGTTGTTGAAACTCTCTTTTTGGCAGGCAGTTTTCTTTTTTTCTTTTTATTGTTTGGCATAGAATGTTTCTCTTATACTGCCCCAACCATTTCTCTCTGTTTTATTCCCTTGTCTGTCTTAGTCCTTACATCAATCATCTGATGTTTTACTTTGTATTTTGAATTTACCAATATTAACTGTTTGGCCAATTTTGTTTTGGAATTGATCAGTATTGGACCTTGAAGATTAATAGTCATCTTTTTGGGGTCAGACGGAATTGAGACAATTGAATAGGTCTCAACCGATTTTACATCGGCCACATCCAGTTCCTCTATCTCTTTTGGGTTTACCTCAATATGGTAATCCGCGCAAAAGAAAACCGGATTTACAATAATAAATGCTACTGAT
>JAAERC010001109.1 GCA_024230695.1 Candidatus Zixiibacteriota bacterium | reverse complement strand
CGGCAATATCAAAAATAAAGTTCAGATTAGATCGATTAGGATTCGAAGTCACAATCAACGAAGATATAAACGGTTTGATGGTTATCATAAAAAAATCAAAAAAATATCGAATACCATATCTGAATATTCTTCTGTTTTTTGCGACGCTAATAACTATGTTTTTCGCCCCGATCCTGCTAAGTTTTGATTTTAGCTATTTTGATCAACCGGGAGCTTATCAAGAACGGTTTGAATTCACTTTATCTCTAATGGCGATCCTTCTTTTTCACGAATTCGGACATTATCTGGTTGGCCGAAGGCGCGGCGTATTTATGTCATTGCCGTATTTTATCCCGGCTCCAAATATAGTAGGTACATTTGGGGCCATTATTAAATCAAAATCTCCATTTACAAACAGGCGCGATTTAATTGAAGTCGGTGCTGGAGGACCTATTGCGGGTTTTGTTGTTTCAGTAATTGTTCTCTGCTTTGGTCTTCAAGGTTCAGAAATCGTTTTATCCGGTTCTAAAGCAGGAATGAATCTTATTTTTGCAATCGGCGCTGAAACAGGATTAGTGCTTGGAGACTCCCTGCTGATAAAATTCCTAAGCTGGCTTATTATTGGGCCAATTCCTGAGGGGTATGATTTTATGCTTTCGCCGGCCGCTTTTGCGGCATGGGTCGGTCTTTTGGTGACGATGATAAACCTGTTGCCGCTTGGACAACTTGATGGCGGTCATGTTATATATGCGCTAATTGGAAAAAAGCAACGTCTTGTGGGTCGAATAATATTGCCTATTATGATTGTTATGGGATTCTGGTGGGCCGGTTGGTGGTTGTTTGGTGCAATGGTTTTTATGTTTGGAATAAATCATCCGCCGACCATAAACGATTCTATAAAACTTCCGCGACATGCCAGAATAATCGGATATTGCGCCTTATTTATATTTATAATCAGCTTTATTCCAGTACCGTTTAAGATGGGATAAGCATTTTCATCTTGAGACTGGACTGACCACGGGAGATAATATCCTGTTTGATAAGTCCACCATTAAACGCCTTTAGAAAAATATCAACAATCTCCGGATCAAATTGAGTACCTCTGAATTTTGTCAATTCGTCTATTGCGATCTGCGGATCCCTGCGGTCGCGATATGGCCGATCGGAAGTAATGGCATCATAGGTATCAACGACAGCCAATAACCGACCTTCAATCGGAATATCCTCACCCTTCAGGCCATTGGGATAGCCGCTTCCAT
>JAAERC010001108.1 GCA_024230695.1 Candidatus Zixiibacteriota bacterium | reverse complement strand
GCTGACAGTTCATGAAGTTGTGCACCAGTGGTTTTATAGTATGATTGGTTCTAATCAGGTAGAATATCCGTGGCTTGATGAATCAATCACAAACTTTTTTACACAAAAGATATTTGAGTTTTATTGGGGAGATTCCGCCAATCTTTTTGACCTGACCGGATTTAAGACAACTATGCGAGATATGAATCGCTTAAATATGACAGTGTACCAGGGTGATGCCGCCATAAATCAGCCAAGTTACTCTTATTATCAGGGAAATAGTTATTTTAGCACTGTCTATGACCGGGGGGCGTTAGCGGTTGAAACGCTGGATAATTTAATGGGTGATTCTTTGTCAAATAATTTCTGGCGAAAATATTTCGATACATATAAATTTGCCCATCCAACACCAAAAGATTTCAGAGAATTAATTTTAGAGGCGGCAGGAAATAATCTGGCAATTGTTTATGACATTCTATTTGAAAGTACAGTTGCAGTTGATTTTTCGGTTTCAAATCTTTCAAATAGTCGGTTAGATTCGACCGATGTTGAAATAAGTTTTGTTTTACATCGAAAAGGCGGGATTGATTACCCAATAGACTATCGAATATATCTTTCTAATGGTGACAGTCTGGATTATCAATGGATTTCAAAATATAACACTGAGGAGATAATCAGACAATCATCTTATCCGGCAGTCTCGATATTAATTGACCCGGATAATAAATGGGCGGTTGATGCTAATCTGTTAAATAATTCGGTTTTTATTAATCCTGATAATAAACCGGGGTTCAGATTATCGGCGGGGATAATGTTTCTGATTGAATCTTTACTAAGTTTTGCCGGTGGAATATAGATGATCAATATATTTAAGCAGATCGGTAAGTTAAAAACTATTAAGGATCTATGGGTCGGAATGTATCTTGTTAAGGCAGGACTTTCATTGTTGATCGTGATTCCATTTTACCTTGTGAATAATGCCGTCTTGTCATCATCGCTTTTTTCCAAAACATTAATAGACAGCTGGGATTTATCGGTTTTTGTAGAGATGTTCATAGGTCGGGGAGAATTGGTTTCTCAATATCTTATTTTTGTTTTTGTTGGAGCGATCGTTTATGTGGCAATTATTCAATTTATCAACGGCGGGTTATATTATTTATTTGTTTCGGGGCAATATGATAAAATAAATTGGCGCGAGTTTTTT
>JAAERC010001107.1 GCA_024230695.1 Candidatus Zixiibacteriota bacterium | reverse complement strand
GAACAGATTGCCAAAAAGAAGAAAAATAAAGAAGATGCTTCAGAGGATATTGCTCAGATGAAAGAGGTTGGGCAGAAGATAGGAGAGATGGATAATGACCTAAGGTCGGTGAAAGAGGCTCTTGATTATCATCTGTTGCGAGTTCCTAATCTTCCTGATGAAGATGTTCCGGTTGGCCCCGATGAGGATAGCAATGTTACTATTAAGGAATGGGGCAAAGTTGAAAAGCCCGGTTTTGAACCAAAGGCGCACTGGGATTTGGGCGAGAAATTAGATATCATTGATCTTGCCGCTGGCGCAAAAGTGACCGGATCGGGGTTTTATATTTTGAAAGGTGCGGGAGCAAGGCTTCAGCGGGCATTAATTTCTTTTATGCTTGATACACATGCTCAGGATGGTTTTATAGAAATTACCGCTCCGGTTATGGCCGGGACTGCGGCGATGACCGGAACAGGGCAACTTCCAAAACTCGGCGATGATATGTATTTCCTCAAAGAAGATGGTCTATATTTGATTCCAACCGGAGAGGTGCCGATTACAAACCTGCACAGCGGTGAAATATTATCTGAGGATCAATTACCAAAATATTATATGGCGGCGACAAATTGTTTTAGACGAGAAGCAGGGGCGGCCGGAAAAGATAACCGGGGACTTTTGAGGGTTCATCAGTTTGATAAAGTCGAAATGGTGAAAATAGTCAATCCAGATAAATCGGCTGAGGAACATGAAACATTATTGGCCCAGGCGGAAAAAATTGTTGAGGCCTTGAATATTCCGTATCGAGTGAAACTGCTTGCAACCGGTGATCTTTCATTTGCGGCGGCAAAGTGTTATGATATTGAAATCTGGTCAGCGGGGGTTGGCAAGTTTCTTGAGATATCTTCGGTTTCTAATTTTCTTGATTTTCAGGCGCGCCGAATGAACACTCGTTTCCGTGATAATGATAATAAACTGCGGTTTGTTCATACTTTAAATGGATCCGGGTTGGCCTTACCAAGATTGATAGCAGCTTTGCTGGAAAATTATCAAACAGATTATGGGACAGTAGTGATCCCGGAAGTTTTACGACCGTACATGGGCGGATTAACTGAGATCTCAAAAAAGTGACAAACTCAAATAACATAAAAATGTCGGTTGGTCGGACGACTATTTTTAAGCTGTTTTTATTAGTTGGAATAGTCGCGATATCAATTGTTTTTACATGGTACACTCTTGATGTTGTCAAACAGCTAAAGGCCGATGCCCAACAGATGGTGACCTCTTATGTCAGGCTGTGGCAGTTAGCCGCAAATGAAAGCAGTACTGGACAAGAGGTCCAGGTAATTTTTGAGGAAATCATCAAAAAGGCGAACTTCCCGGTTGTTATAACCGGCACCGATGGTGAACCTGCTTTTTGGCGAAATATTGATGGTGTCATTGACAATGATCCATCGGAAGAAACGCATCATTTGATAAAAGCTTTGGTGGCAGAAATGAAAAATGATAAAGGTGAGTTTCCATTATATTTTGAGGAAACGGTGATATCTTATTTTTACTATGGTGATTCAAAAGTGATTCATCAGCTTCAGATGATGCCGTTTATTGAAATCGGTTTGGTTTTGGCATTCTTAATTATTGGTTTTGTCGGTTTTCAAAATATTCGTCGTTCGGAGGAAAGGCATATTTGGGTCGGAATGGCCAAAGAGGCGGCACATCAGTTGGGGACACCGATTTCTTCTTTAATGGGATGGTTGGAATTATTGGCGGCTGGCAAAGCAACCGATTCAGGAGGAAGTAATCAAACCGGTTTGGGTGAAGATGAAATATTTTCCCAAATGAAAACAGATGTCAAACGACTTCAAAGGGTGGCCAACAGGTTTGGGCAGATCGGATCAAAACCTGATTACACCGAAATCGACTTAAATGAACTTTTGGGAGAGACGGTTGATTATTTTCGCCGGCGACTTCCTTTTGACGGGCAGGGGGTGGAGATACATTTTATTAAAGGAGATATTCCATCCGTATCACTAAATGGTGAGTTGTTTGCCTGGGTTGTCGAAAATCTGATTAAAAACAGTTTGCAGGCAGTCGATCCTCAATCCGGACAAATAGATTTAAAGACAGTTCTGGTTGGAAATGGTCAGTACATTATTATTGAATTAGCGGATAATGGCAAAGGAATCCCGATTGGTATCAGCCGAAAGATATTTCGTCCCGGTTTCAGTACCAAAAAAAGGGGTTGGGGACTGGGACTAACACTTACCCGCCGGATAGTTGAGGAGTATCATCGGGGTAGAATTATGTTGGTGAAATCGCAACCGGGCGAAACAATATTCCGTGTTATTTTGCCTGTTAAATCATCGGATAGAATTGATCGGTTTCTATATAATAGATGGAAAAGATCAGATATCAATATTTGATAAAAATTGAAGAAACTGAAGAATTGGATAAATAAAATATGACAAGCAAGAAGATATTATGGGTCGATGATGAAATAGATTCTCTAAAACCGCATATTCTTTTTCTGAAACAAAAAGGTTTTGATGTTGCTGAGGCGATGTCCGGTGATGATGCTGTTGCTAAGGTGAAAAATGAGCATTTTGATTTGATTTTGCTTGATGAGATGATGCCCGGTAAAGATGGGTTAGCGACTCTTGAGGAGATTAAAGAACTGCAACCTCATCTTCCGGTAGTGATGGTAACAAAATCGGAAGAAGAATCTCTGATGGAGGATGCTATCGGGCAGAAAATAGATGATTATCTTGTTAAGCCGGTTAATCCATCGCAAGTACTTATTGTTGCCAAACGATTACTTGATTCTAATAAAATAGTCTCTGAAAGTCATATGAAGCGATATATCACAGGATTAAATAGATTCAATCAGAAATTATATGGTAATATTGAACCGGAAGACTGGCTTGAGGCGGCACAAATATTGGCGACTTGGGATGTTGAACTTGATGCCAATCCAGATGACGGACTCCTTCAAACGCATGTTGGTACTCGTAATGAGTGGAACACCGAGTTTACTAAATATATAGAGAAGAATTATCAAGGTTGGATACATGATGAGACTCGTCCTTTATTATCCCCCGATATTTTAAAAAAATATATGCTTCCGGTCCTTAAAGATGGCCGTAAGGTTCTACTTATTGTGGTTGACTGTATGCGTCTGGATCAATGGTTAACCATTGAATCTGTTTTGGCTGAGTTTTATAATATTTCCCGGGATTTATATTTTTCTATGGTACCGAGCGCGACCCCGTTTGCACGTAACGCTCTTTTTGGCGGCGAGTTTCCAGATACTATCGCAAAGAAATATCCTGAAGGATGGCGTGAGGGAGACGAGGGTTCATTAAACAAAAACGAAGACAAACTGCTTGTCGATTTATTGGAGCGGGAAAAAGTTAAAATTGAAGGATCTGTACGGTATGAAAAAATCTATGATAATACCGATGGAGAAACATTAGCCAAAAGAGTTGGTAACTATTTTCAATCCCAAATGGTCGCTTATGTATTTAATTTTCTTGACATTATGGCGCACGGACGATCCAACAATGTTATTCTTAAAGAAATTGCCGGGAGCGAATCTGCATTTCGGTCATTGATGAAAAGTTGGTTTATCCATTCGCCATTATTTTCGATATTAAAATCGTTTGCCAAAAAGGATTTTACTGTCATTGTTACATCTGATCATGGTTCAGTTCTTTGTTCGCGGGGAACAGTGGCTCATGGCAAACGGGATACATCGACAAATCTAAGATATAAATATGGCAATAATCTTAAATGCGATCCCAAAGATGCCATCTTAATAAAAAATCCCGAGGATTATCGACTACCGAAATTTGGATTGGCGACAACTTATATAATTGCCAAGCAGGATTTCTATTTTGTTTATCCAAACAGGTATAACGAATTTGTAAAACAATTCCAAAATTCATTTCAGCATGGCGGGATCTCGCTGGAAGAGATGGTTGTTCCGATTTCGGTTATGACACCCAAAAAATGATTACCAAAAGAGAAAATACTAAAATTGAGACAAATTCCCCGGATGAAACTATACTCTTGGGAAAAAGTTTGGCTAAGCTACTAAAGGCAAATGATATAATTAGTTTCAGCGGGGTTTTGGGAGCTGGCAAAACCTGTTTAATAAAAGGGATCGCCGATGGTTTAGGTATATGGGACGATATGGTAAAATCGCCGTCTTATACTCTTATCAATGAATATGATGGTAAAATACCGCTGTACCATTTTGATCTGTACCGTATGAAAGATTCATCGGAACTCTATAATATTGGTTGGGATGACTATTTGATGCGTGATGGCATTGTTGTGGTTGAGTGGGGCGAAAGAGCGGAAGATCAGATGCCTGATAATAAAATTGATATAAGTATTGAAATTATATCTGAAACAAAACGAAGGATGCAAATCAGCTTTTAAGAGTATTAAATATTATTATGAATGAATCATTTAAAAATATATTGGCGATTGATAGTTCAACATCGGTTTTAAGAGTTGGTCTAAGGCTTTCTGATGGGGAAATTATTTCACTGGAAAATGAGGATCGGTTTCGTCATGCGGAATTTATTTTCCAGCTAATAAATAAAGTGATTAAGGCCGGATCAATAGACAGGAATTCTCTCGATGCGATTATTATATCGACGGGTCCCGGATCATTTACCGGTTTGCGTGTTGGATTGTCGGCGGCCAAGGGTTTGGCCTCGGCGCTTAATCTGCCTTTGGTCGGTGTCCCCATTTTTAACGCCATTGCAAAAGGTCTGTTTGATAGTTTTGGAAGAACGGCAGTTTTGATACCATCAAGGCGGGACGAATTTTATTTTGGGTTGATTGAATCGAACGGATTTGAAACAGATAATATTGAAATAATGAAAACTGATGAAGTTGAATCAAAACTTAACAATGTTAATGTTTGTGGGATAGATTTTGATACTTCGACACTTTGCTTTTCAAACGAGAGAAAAATTAATATTGTTGACTATAAAACCGGTATAAATGATTTTATATCTGCCGGGATAGATAAATTGAATACCAAAGGTGGTGATGATTTATTTAAAATTGAACCGTTTTATGTACAAAAATTTATTGCGAAGAAGTCAAAATGAGTAGTGATGGGAAAATAAAAACCAACTCGGTCATCAGGCTAATGAAAAGGGAAGATATTGATCATTTGGCATCGTTGGAAATGGAAATATTTTCCGATCCCTGGCCCGTCGAAGCCTTTATTGATGGTCTGGATGATGTAAATCATGTTTTTCTGGTTGTGGAAATAGAAAAACAAATCGCCGGATATGGCTCATATTATATTGAAATGGGCGAGGGGCGTTTGACCAATATTGCGATTACCCCGGAATTTAGAAGGAAAAGCATTGCCAAAAAATTATTAGAATATATCTTAGGGGTTGTAAAAGAGGCAATGTGTAAATATATTTTTTTGGATGTGCGGCCAACTAATGAGGCCGCAATAAGTTTATACAACCTTTATGGGTTTTATGAGGCTTACCGAAGGCCGGAGTATTATTCCGACCCTACTGAAGACGCAATGGTAATGGTAAAAAATTTGGATGATGAGTAAATATTTATATGGATTGGTTTAAAAAAGAAAAACAGGGTGTGGCTAATCAAACAAAAAAAGAGATGCCCGACGGACTCTGGTCAAAATGTCCCGAGTGCGGAGAAATTGTCTATACAAAACAGCTTGAGGAAAATTACTGGGTTTGTCCCAATTGCAGTTATCATTTTAGAATCTCTTCAAAAAAATATATTAAAATAATCCTCGATGATGGCAAATTGGAAGAATTTGATCAAACCTTGGAATCGCTGGATCCGCTAAAATTTAAGGATTCGAAAAAATATACGGATCGTATTAAGGCGGCCAAAGCAAAGTCTGGTCTAACCGATGCTGTTGTCTGTGGAATTGGCAGTATTGATTCGATCAAAGTATCATTTGTTATTATGGATTTTTCTTATATCGGCGGTTCAATGGGTTCGGTGGTTGGCGAGAAGATCGCCCGGGCTATTGAACGCGCTATTGATGGCAATATGCCGCTTATTATTTCATCTTGTAGTGGTGGTGCCAGAATGCAGGAAGGTATTCTGTCCTTGATGCAGATGGCCAAAACCTCGGCACTGCTGGCTGTTCTGGCTAATAAGAAGATACCATATATCTCAATTCTGACCAATCCGACTACTGCTGGTGTTATGGCCAGTTATGCTTCTCTCGGAGATGTAATCATTGCCGAGCCAAAATCATTATTGGGTTTTGCCGGTCCAAGAGTTATTCAACAAACAATCGGTCAGGAACTTCCGCCCGGATTTCAATCATCGGAATTTTTTCTGGAAAAAGGATTTCTCGATAAAATTGTCGAACGAAGTAAACTTCGGGAAACTCTGATTCTACTGTTAAGATATTTTCAGAGCTAAAATATTATGTCAGTTAAACATGGTCCGTATCAAAAGGCTATTGAATTTATTTTTGATAGGGAACATTTTGGAATCAAACTGGGGATAAAAAATATTGGTAATTTTTTG
>JAAERC010001106.1 GCA_024230695.1 Candidatus Zixiibacteriota bacterium | reverse complement strand
GCAGCATAACCCTGCATCCTCGCATTTACCCAATCTTGCCATATCCCCCTTGTATGTTGTAGTCCCTGTCCGTATAGTTGTCCCGCAAACTGACCCGCTGATTCTCTGTTACGGCGCTCAGTTGCCTCTCTTTGCTTAGTTGCTAATACCTGCGAACCACCATAATTGCCGCCTAATGCCATACTCACACCTAATAAACTGTTTATTGTAGGTGAAGCATCCGTTAATTGTCGCTGAAAGTTCGCCGTCGATTGCTGATAATAAGGTGAATTAGGGTCGGCAAACATAGCTAATTGTCGTTGCCTCGCTTCGTCTTGGTCTCTGAAAGCCGCGCCCCTATCATAACTAGCATTACGAGTTAACCCCCCGATTATCCCACCCGCTAAAGATACTCCCGCCGCTATTAATGGTAATGCCATATCATTTCTCCACAAATGTTAATGTTGGTGTTTCATAGTAACCATTCGCAAACTTAAATCTAGCTACTCTGCTTTTATCTCCTTTCTCTACCAATTGTATATCTCCCGTTTTTCCGGTTGTCTGAGTAGATGTCTCCCCTTCCGGTATCTGATTTACCGCTCTAATCAATTCGTTCATCTTATCACTTATATCTTGTATAGCACGATGAGTTAATTCCCTCGGCGCCCTAAATTCTTCTAGCTTATTTTTCATCTCTTACCTCGCATCCTTCTAAATATTAATTCCAAATTCTCACACTCAGCAAAAGCCAATGAACTTGTAGCAACCAGTTTAATCATTATCGTTTGCTTATGTTCCCAATCACCACTTACATCTTTTACTTCCGTGCCACTGGTTAATGCTCGCCAAGTGCTACCTCCGTTTATACTATAGGTTACTGTTAAATTCGTTCCTTCTGCTACTAAATTATAAAATTTCTTTAACTGAGCCATCTCTAATTTAGGCAACTCACTTGACACCCATTCCAAATCATAGTAATCTGTATTTGCAAATGCTTCATAAACTGAATCGGTGACACTATTTCTAGCTAAGAATAAAACCCCATCCAAAGTTAAAATTATACCGGTCGCCGTTGCCGTAGATAATAATTTTGGATAATCCCATTTTTGTCTTGTCAAATGATATGTAAATGCGTGTGTCCCTGTTATCGTCCTTGAAGCTATAAACAGTACTATATTCTTTCTTTCATAATATTGAACGAACACAGAAGCATTATAATCACCAATATTATTAGCTATAAAATCCTGCCAACTCATACCACCACTATAATCCGTTGTTTTAATCGAGTCGCCTATCGGTCTTACTGTCTTACCATCATACCAATAAATATTATCCATAT
>JAAERC010001105.1 GCA_024230695.1 Candidatus Zixiibacteriota bacterium | reverse complement strand
CTCCAAAAACTTGTAGCATCAACAAGATAACGGCAAAGGGTTATTTTGTCAAGATTTATTAAGTATTAAATTAATAATTATTTTATCAAAATATTATAAAAATTGTTTTAATAATTAAAAAAAGGCGGCAATATTTCAACATATTGCCGCCTAAAAAGATTGACTATTTTTGATGACTATTTCTGAGGAGGAGGGCCCTTCTTGTAGAAATAACGTACTAGATACTCAGCATCCAATATATTTATATCTGAGTCATAGTTTACATCTGTTGCTTCAACTGAAGCAGGCGCCTGACCATCTTTATATAAATAGTTTAGAATATACAAAATATCTGACATATCAAGAATGTTGTCAGAATTAGCATCTCCCCGTAAGAAATCCACAACCTCATAGGTTACACTGACTTCGTCAAAGGCTGAACTTGGATCAGTTACAGTAAAGGTCAAACTATACACATCGCCGATTTGTGCGGCTTGAGGTGAGAACACAAATGCGGCAGAACCATCGCCATTGTCAGTAAATGTGGAATTTAATGGGATGGCATTATATGAAATAACTATTGGATCCAATTCAGGGTCAAAGGCGACAACGTTGGTCGTATGTACCTCACCTGAGACAACCGGTTGGTTCGTCGGTAGTGACATCGTGAAATATGGCGCCTGATTTCCTTCCTCAGTAACCGTAATTGTTGTGGTAACCCGTGTCTCCAAAACGCCATCGGAGGTTACAAAATCAACTAAATAAACACCT
>JAAERC010001104.1 GCA_024230695.1 Candidatus Zixiibacteriota bacterium | reverse complement strand
GAGAAGTAATCAGATTGCAGGGCAGAGTCCAAATAAGAAACTGCCTCGGAGGTGGAGTCATTAAGGATCTCAACTCCCTTGCCAGACATTGAAATCAAATTGATTCCAATGTTATAAAGATATGGTACTCCGGCCGCTGATATTGTCAGTCTTTTGTTTTTTTTATGTGATTGCTGATACAAAGCTCGGGCGGTCTTAAGATTAATATCCGCCTTGTCGTACTGTCCGTCTTTCCAGAGGGAAACTCCGAGATTATTATAAAAGAGATGGTTGTTTTTGTCCTGCTCGATTTTTGCGGAATAATACTGTATCGCCGAATCGTTTGATATTGAATCACTATAAGCCGAATTAATAACATGTTCAATAAAGATATCACCGGTTCCAAAAATTCTCATAAACTCATTATATTCCAGACAGTACAATAATTCCCGTTCAACAACATTAATCATCGGTTCGGGAACAATGAGTTCACCATCCTTGCCAGTCAGATGAGAAAAAACCTTGAACTGCAGGCCGGCTGGCCAGATATATGGAACCGGCGGTTGGAGGATTATCAGTCGACAATTTCGCTTCTGACCTTCATCCGCGATTTCAATCAGATTTTCTTCAAACTGCTCCGGTGGTACTCTAAGACTTAACGGGCGGTTACCGGTGGTTGGTTCATTTCTATTTTTCTGAGACGTTATAGCATTTTTTATTACCCGATAAAAAGCAAATGATGACATAAACCGACGGGGTGTTTTTAGTATCTGTTGGTTTAATATTTCCCGGTCGGTATAATATCCTGAAACTGAGGCATCGTTATTACCGCAGTACAGAATTACAATATCAGGTTCCAAAGGCCAGCCTTTTATCTCCAGAAATTTTAAAATCTGTTCGCTGGTATATCCCGGGACTGCTCCATTGATAATTTCGAGATTACGTTTCCCGATATATTTTTCTCTCAAGAGATATTTTAATTTGCTGTCAAAAGCCTGTTCACGTCTTTCCAACCCCAACCCGACCGGTGAGGAATCTCCCAGAATAAGTATCCGAACCGTTTCGGCCCGTTTCTCTTTGGCTATCTCTCCGCCAAGAATACCTTTGTTATTGGTAAAAATAAGTTTGTTGGCCATATTCGGTTTGAAATGCCACAACAAATCAGGGTCAGAGCGGTGCCAGTCAAAATAGGCACTAAAAAATTCGACCTGCCATCCCCGTTCTTTATTTATATTTTCGGATTGTACGGTAAGCGATGATTCAAAAACTTGCGCTGACATTTCCAGCAGGACCAGAAACAGCAGGAAGGCAACAATCGAGAATATTAATTTCTTTGACATTATTGTCATATAACAATTTACTCGACAAAATCTGTTTAGCAATCAAATTATAAATTCTCTCTTTCCCCAAAGGCGGAAATTTCGTATCTTATCGCCTAATATGATTGAATTTCCTGATGATTTTATAGGTATTCTCAAGAATGCCAAAAAGGTGGCGATTTTAACCGGCGCCGGAATATCGGCCGAATCGGGTGTCCCGACTTTCCGGGGAGAAGATGGTATCTGGAAAAAGTTCAAACCGGAAGAATTGGCGACTGTTGATGCTTTTATGAGCAATCCGAAACTGGTCTGGGAATGGTATCTATGGCGGAGGCAAATAATGAGTGAGGTTGGCCCCAACCCGGCTCATAACGCGCTGGTTGATATGGAATTACTCTTTGACGATTTCTCCCTGATAACCCAGAATGTTGACGGACTTCATCGGATGGCCGGATCGAAAAATATCTATGAAGTCCATGGAAATATCTCGCTCAATAAATGTCTCGACTGCTCACAGCCGTTTGATGGTAAAATCAATCTTGATGATGGCGAATTGCCTGAATGTCAATGTGGTGGGAAAATCCGCCCCGATGTGGTTTGGTTTGGCGAGATGCTTCCGGCTGATGTAATAAATAAGGCGTTTGTGGCATCCGAACGGGCCGAGCTATTTTTCTCAATCGGAACTTCGGCAGTGGTTCATCCGGCCGCATCGCTTCCCCTGACGGCCAAACAATCGGGAGCATATCTGGTTGAGGTCAATCTTGATCCGACCCCATTATCAGGATTAGCCGACTGTGCCTTTCATGGTCAGGCCGGCGAAGTTTTGCCCCAGATCGTAGAGAAGATTACTGAATTAAGAGAGTTATAAAAGAAAAGCTAAAGTGAACGTTAGAACCAAAATCCCACCCAACAAGATAATCGAGATCGGCCAAAAGTTGTATGACTCAATGTCTGATTGTCAACTTTGCCCGATGGAATGTCGGGTGAATCGACTCGACGGTGAGTTGGGCGAATGCTTATCTGGTTCAACGGCAAAAGTCGCCAGCCATAATCTTCATTTTGGCGAAGAGCCGCCGATTTCCTGTGGCGGAGGTTCCGGGACGATATTTCTATCGAATTGTTCGCTATCCTGTCTTTACTGCCAGAACTATCCGATATCGCAACATGGCAACGGTTCCGAAGTCTCCACCGATGATCTGGCAAAAATGATGCTTAACCTTCAGGATCGGGGAGCCGAAAATATCAATTTTGTGACTCCGGATCATATGTTACCGATGATTCTTTTGGCTTTGGGATCG